>DASZYK010000230.1:0-7125 GCA_035545455.1 Steroidobacteraceae bacterium | reverse complement strand
CCTCCCGCTGCACGATCTCATCGTCCTGCTGCACCCCGGCGACCACCGTCGGCTCGTAGAAGAACCCGTTCCCCGGGCGCACGCGCCCGCCCGTGGTGATCTCGACGTGCGCCAGCGCCGCGGCGCGCTCGACGAAGCCTGCCACCCGCTCGCGCTGCGAGCGCGATATCAGCGGTCCCATCTCGACTCCCGCCTCGCGCTGCGCCCCCACCCTGATGCTGCCCGCCGCGCCGGTGAGATCCGCCACCAGGCGGTCGTAGATGCGCGCTCCGGCGTAGAGCCGGCAGGCCGCGGTGCAGTCCTGACCGGCATTGTAGTAACCGAAGGTGCGCACACCCGCCACCACCAGCTCGAGGTCGGCGTCGTCGAGAACCAGCACCGGTGCCTTGCCGCCGAGCTCCAGATGCGTGCGCTTGAGATTACCCGCGGCGGCCGCGAGCACCTTCTGGCCCGTGGATACATCTCCGGTGAGCGAAATCATGCGCACGCGCGGATGGGACGCAAGCCGGCTGCCGACCGGATCGCCGCGGCCGCACACGACGTTGGCAACACCCGCCGGCAGGAGCTCCGCGAGCGCCTGGGCGAGCATGAGCGCCGTGAGCGGGGTCTGCTCGGAAGGCTTGAGCACCACGGTGTTGCCGGCTGCGATCGGCGGCGCGAGCTTCCACGCCGCCATCATCATTGGATAGTTCCAGGGCGCGATGGCGGCGACGACACCCACCGGATCGCGGCGCAGGAAGCTCGTGCAGCCGGCCTGGTATTCTCCGGCGGCGATGCCCTGCGGGCTGCGGCAGGCTCCGGCAAAGAAGCGGAAGACGTCAGCGATCGCAGGGATCTCGTCGGCGAGCATGGCGGCGAGAGGCTTGCCGGTATTGCGCGCCTCGAGCTCGGCGTACGCCTGCCCCTGGTCCTCGATGTGCCGCGCGATCTCGAGCAGGCGGGCCGCCCGCTCGCGCGGAGGGGTCGCCGACCAGGGCCCGAAGGCGCGCTCGGCCGCGGCTACGGCGGCGTCGGTCTGCGCGGTGCTCGCCGCCGCCACGGTGGCGATCCGCTCGCCGCTCGCGGGGTCGAGGATCGACTCCTCCGGGCCCTCGCCCGCAACCGATCGGCCACCGATCAACAACTGAGTGTGCATGCTGCCTGCCCCCACGGATCTTGCCGCGCCGCCCGCACTGACCGTATTATTATAACCATAATATTTAAAGGCGGGGAGCGGACCTCATGATCGGCGGTGCCTTGCAGCGCCTGCTGGCGCCGCGCCGGATAGCGCTCTGCGGCGGCGTATGGGCAGATGCGGCGGCTGCGGCATGCCGCGCAGTCGGATACCGCGGCGAGGTATGGCGCATCCATCCCAATCGGCCCGCAACCGGCGACACTCCTTATTATCGCACGATCGACGAGCTGCCAGAGGCGCCGGACGCCACCTTCATCGCCGCCCCGGCACGTGAGGCGCCGCCGATCGCCGCGGCGCTGGCGCGGCGCGGTGCGGGCGGATTCGTCTGCTTCGCAGCGGGGTTCGAGGAGAGCGGCACACCCGAGGGCCTCGAGCTCGCGCGCGCTCTGGCGGCATCGGCCGGCAGCCTCCCCTACCTCGGCCCCAACTGCTACGGGTTCGTCAATTACTTCGACCGCGCCGCGCTCTGGCCGGACCAGCTCATCGGCGCCCCGCCCGAGCGCGGCGTGGCGCTCATCTGCCAGAGCGGCACGATCGCGCTCAACCTCATGTTCAGCCGCCGCTCGCTGCCGATCGGGTATCTGCTGACCGTGGGCAACCAATCGTGCCTCGCCGTGGAGGATCTCATCGAGGTCCTCACCGACGATGCCCGAGTCAGCGCGTTCGGACTCTACGTGGAGGGCGTCAAGGACATCGAGCGCTTCGCCCGCGCAACCGAGCGCGCCGCCGCCGCCGGCAAGCCGGTGGCGATGGTCAAAGCCGGACGCACGGCGGCGGCGGCGCGCACGGTGCACAGCCACACCGGCTCGCTCGCGGGCGCCGATGCGGCCTTCGACTCCTTCTGCGAGCGCAATGGGATCGCCCGCTGCGACACGCTCGCAACGCTCTGCGAGACGCTGAAGGTGCTGCACGCCGGAGGGCCGCTCCCGGGCCGCCGCGTGTTGCTCATGGGGGCTTCGGGCGGCGATATGGCGATGGCCGCCGATACGGCGCGCGCCTCGAGTCTCGAGTTTCCGCCCATTCCCCCGGAGCCGGCGGCGCGGCTGCGCGCACTGCTCACCGAGCGGGTGACGCTGTCCAACCCGTTCGATTTCCACACGCACATCTGGTTCGACCGTCCGGGGCTCAACTCGCTGTACTCGATCGTCCACAGCGCCGGATATGACGCCGTGGCCTTCGTGATCGATTGTCCTCCGGCCGAAGAGGCGGATCCGAGCAGCTATCTCGCGGCGATCGAGGAGTTCGAGGCCGCTTCGCTCCACTCCGGGACGCGCGCCGCGATCATCAGCTCGCTGCCCGAATCGCTCCCCGCGCAGGTCCGCAGCCGCTGTCTCGCGGCGGGAATCGCGCCGCTGCAGGGCCAGCGCGAGGCTCTCGAGGCGCTCGAGGGCGCCGCAGCAGTTGGAGCGGCGTGGCGGCGCGCCGCCCCGGTGAGCCTGCTCAGACCGTCCCGGAAGGAGCGCCGCGGCGAGCCGGTCCCGCCGCGTGCGAAGGCGTGCACATTGCCGGAACACGAAGGCAAGGCTGCGCTCGCCGCATATGGAGTGACCATCCCGGCCTCGCGGGTCGTCTCACCGGCCGCGGTGGTCGATGCGGCCGGCGCCCTCGGATACCCGGTGGTCATCAAAGCGACCGCCGCGACCCTGGAGCACAAATCCGAAGTCGGGGGCGTGGTGCTCAACGTGCGCACGCCCGCCGATGCGGCGGCCGCCGCCGAGCGCCTGTCACGCCTTTCCAGTCTGCTCCTCGTGGAGAAGATGGTCGACGACGGCGTGGCGGAGGTCCTGATCGGAGTCACCGCCGATCCGCAGTTCGGGCAACTGCTGCTTCTCGGTGCCGGGGGCGTGCTCGCCGAGCTGCTCGCGGACACCGCGGTCCTGCTTCCGCCCTTCACCTCCGATGCCATCCAGAGCGCCATCGCACGGCTCGCAGTGGCGAAGCTCCTGCGCGGCTATCGCGGACGGGCCCCGGGGGATATTCCGGCCCTGGTACAGACCGCCCTCGCCTGCGCCAGGTACGCGCAGCAGAATCTCGAGCGGTTGCTCGAGCTCGATCTCAATCCGGTCATCGTCCGCCCCGCCGGCCTGGGAGCCGTCGCGGTGGATGCATTGGTTCGCCTCACCGAGGAATCGTGACATGTCAGAATCCAGCGAGATCGCCGGAATCCGCGCCGTCCGCGACGGCGCCGTTCTCGAAGTGACCATCGACCGTCCGAAGGCGAACGCCATCGACCTCGCCGCGAGCCGGCGGCTGAACGAGGTATTCAGCGCCTTTCGCGACGACCCGGCGCTGCGTGTGGCAATCGTCACGGGAGCCGGTGACCGGTTCTTCAGCCCGGGCTGGGACCTCAAGGCGGCCGCCGCCGGCGAGCGCTCCGATGAGGACTGGGGGAGCGGCGGCTTCGGCGGACTCAACCACCCGCGCAATCTCGACAAGCCGCTCATCGCGGCCGTGAACGGCATCGCCTGCGGCGGCGGATTCGAGGTCGTGCTCGGCTGCGACATCATCGTCATGGAGGAGCACGCGCGCTTCTCGCTCCCGGAGATCAACGTCGGCGTGCTCGCGGATGCCGGCACGATCAAGCTGCGGCGGCGGATTCCGTATCACATCGCGGTCGAGTTCCTCATGACCGGCCGCTGGATGGATGCCGCCGAAGCCCGGCACTGGGGCCTCGCCAACCACGTCGTCCCGCGCGGCGGCGCCCTGCCGAAAGCCCGCGAGATCGCCCGTCAGCTCGCCGACGGGCCGCCGCTGCTCTTCCCGGCGATCAAGCAGCTGTTGCGTCACACGGAAATGGTCGCGGAGCATCCGGCCTTCGAGCTGCACGACAGCCTCGAGGCCGTGCAGCGGGTCATCCGCTCGGAAGACCTCAGGGAAGGCGCGCGCGCCTTCACCGAGAAGCGCAAGCCGGTCTGGAAAGGCCGCTAGAGAGGAAACAGGCGGCGCTCAGCCTCCGAGCGGGCGCAGCAGCGCGCGCGAGATGATGTGGCGCTGCACCTCGCTCGTGCCATCCCAGATGCGCTCGATGCGCGCATCGCGCCAGATCCGCTCGAGCGGCAGCTCGGTCATGAGCCCCATGCCGCCGTGAATCTGCAGCGCCTCGTCGGCGACCATGGCGAGCATCTCGGTGGCCTTGAGCTTCGCGGCGGCGAGATCGAGATCGCTGGCCGTGCGCTGCTCGAGCTTCCAGGCCGCCTCGAGCGTGAGCAGCTCCGCGGCGCGCAGCTCGACGGCCATGTCGGCGAGCTTGAATGCCACACCCTGGAACTTGCCGATCTGCTGGCCGAACTGGACCCGCTCCGCCGCCCAGCGCCTGGCGAGCTCGAGCGCGCGCTCCGCGCGCCCGAGGCAGTTGGCCGCGACCTGCAGGCGCGTGGCCCCGAGCCAGGTGTTCGCGACCTCGAAGCCCTTGTGCAGCTCCCCGAGCACCGCGCTGCGCGGCACTCTGCAGTCGGTGAACCGCAGGATGCTGTTGGTGTAGCCGCGGTGCGAGACATTGCGGTAGCCGGGCAGGACCTCGAAGCCGGGCGTCCCCATGTCGACCAGCAGCGCGGTGATGAGACGGCGCGCGCCGCGCGGCGTGCTCTCCTCCCCCGAGGCGGCGAACAGGATGACGAAGTCGGCGTGATCGGCATGGCTGATGAAGTGCTTGGTGCCGTTCAGCACCAGGTCCCCGCCCTGGGGGACGGCCGTCGTCCTCATGCCACGCAGGTCGGAGCCGGCACCGGGCTCGGTCATCGCGAGGCACTCGGTCCGCTCCCCGCGCACCGCGGGCAAAAGATAGCGCTCGCGCTGCTCGCCCCGGCACGCCAGCAGGATGTTGGAAGGCCGCCCGACACAGCCGTAATGCAGGGCGTAGCTCGTGCTGCCGAGCTCCTTCTCATAGAGCACCCAGCTCACCGCATCGAGGCCCGCGCCCCCGACCTCCACCGGCATGTTCGCGGCGTAGAGTCCCGCGGCGATGGCCTTCGCCTTGAGCTCCCGGCGCAGCTCCTCGCGCAGCCTTCCGGTCTCCTCCACCTCGGCCTCGTGCGGATAGAGCTCCCGGCGCACGAACTCGCGGGTGGTCTTGACGATGAGCTGCTGTTCTTCGGTGAGCGAGAATTCCATCGGCCCCCCTGCTTCAGGCGCGTGCGGAATTTATATCACATTGTCATAATAATATAAAAACAGGCGCCGCCCAAGCGGCCGGCCGTCGGGCACCGGCGCCCGCGCCCGGCCATCCCATGACGCCGGGCCACTCCCGTCAACGCGGCGGGTACGGAGATTGCTGGGCCCCGGTCCAAGCCCGAGGTGCGCACGGCGCTCTGGCGAAATCCACAAAGGGGCTCTGGGAGGGTCCTCGCCACCTATGAATGACCTGGGCAACCGACGACCGACGGTCCTCCTGATCGGGCCTTACGATCCGCACTGCGGAGAATACACGTTCCTCGCTCCGCCGCTGGGCGTGTGGCGTCTCGCCGGGGTGCTCGAATCCTCCGGCGCGCACGTCAGGGTGTTCGATCCGAACTGCTGCACGATTTCCCCGCAGAGGGCGCTCGAGCGCGAGCTCCTGCAATGCCCCTGGGACGTGATCGGCGTGTCGACGACCGGCATGACGCTGAAGTTCGACCTGGAGCTGGCCTACATCGCCCGCCGGGTCGCGCCCGATGCGCTACTCGTGGCCGGCGGCATGGAGGCCACCTTCAGGCCGGATCTGATGTTCGAGCTCGGTCCGTTCGATCTCGTCGTGCTCGGCGAGGGCGAGCGGCCGCTCACCGAGATCGTCAGGCGCCTGCGCGCCGGCGAGGCGCTCGACGCGGTGGCCGGCACCGCCGCGCGGGTGGACGGCGCGATCGTCAGGCGGACACAGCCCGCCCTCACCCGCGAGGAGCTGCGCGCGGCGATCTTCAGCATTCCCTACGAGCGAATGCCTTACCCCGCCTACTGGAGCCGCCTCGAGCAGGCGTACCGGGTCGGTCAGCTCCCGAGCAAGGCGCACCGCGAGGCGCGCCTCGCGGAGATCCGCTCCGTGCGTCTCATCACGCTCAACTACTGTCCGATGGGCTGCACCTTCTGCTCCGCGACCAACTTCCTGCGCGAGTCGCAGGGCCACGTCGCTCCCGTCGCGCGTCTCGAGGCGGACGAGTGCCTCACCATGATCGAGCACATCGTCGCCGCCCACCCCGGAGTGCGCACGATCATCTTCCAGGACGACATCTTCACCTTCACCCAGGATCGCCGGCTCCTGCCCCTCTGCCAGGCCATCCTTGCCGCCAAGAAGCGCGGAGCGCTGCCCCGGGGGCTGCAGTTCATCAGCACGAACCGCATCGACGCCATGTCGGTGGAGCGGCTCGCGGCCATGCGCAGCGCCGGCTTTCGCGTGCTCGGGTTCGGCATCGAGAGCTTCTCCCCGCGCGTCCTCGCCGAGTTCAACAAGGCCCAGATCCACCGCCACATCGAGCCGGTGCTGAGCACGGCGCTCGACCTCGGCATCACACCCTTCCTGGATCTCATTCTGAGCTCTCCCCGCGCCACCCTGGACGATCTCGGCGAGACGCTGCGCCAGGCGTATCGCTGGCTGCGGCGGGGCTGCGAGATCGGGATGTACCCTTACGTCATTCCATTCTCCGGCGCGGCCTTCGCCCGCGACCGCTCTCTGGCGCCTCATACGACTCATGCCCGCAGGCGCGTCGCCGGAACCCACATCGAGTGGGACCAGCCGGCGAAGATCCTGCCGATCGACCCGGCGGTGCGCGAGGCGGTGCTGCGCATCGAGAGCGCCTTCGAATCCAGGCTGGCGGCCCTCGAGGAAGGAGTGGCGCACCTTCCCTCCCGGGTCCGCTCCCTCATCTGGATCCTGAGCTCGTTGTCCGTGCTCGCTGACTGCGGGATCGAGGTCGCCGACGCGCACGAGGTCGAAGCGGAGCTCGACGCGCGCCTGCCGCGCGTGAACGGAGTGACGGCCCTGC
>DASZYK010000229.1:0-2525 GCA_035545455.1 Steroidobacteraceae bacterium | reverse complement strand
CAGGCCAGGTCACGGTGGCGTCATCGTCATTCATGCGACATTCCCCGCGCGCAGGCCGACTTTGAGCTGGGATGAGTCTGCCACCGGGTGCGCTCCTTGTCTCTACGCGCGACATGGGGCTTCGTTCCCCGGCGAAGATGCCGGGCCGCCCGAGCAGCGCGCCGAACGTGACGCGCATCACACTGATACCCGGCCCTGCGACTCAAGTCCGCGCGCTTTTCCGTCGATAATCCTTTGATCGCGGAAGTCGCCCCCACGCGGGAAGGGCGGCGTGGGGTTGCACATAATCATGTCCTCGAGCGGCGGGCAACAGACAATCGATTCCGTGCTGATCGTCGACGATAGCGGCGTGCAGCGCGGCATCGGCGTCGCTCTGTGCCGGGAGCTGCGCATCCCCAAGGTGCACGAGGCCGGCGACGGCCGCGAGGCACTGGCGCTGCTCGATGAGCTGCCGGCTCCGCCCGGACTCCTCATCATAGACCTCGAGATGCCGACCATGGATGGTCCCGAGCTCCTGTCCGCGCTGGGCGGACGCGGCACCCGGGCGCCGATCATCCTCGCCTCCTCGCGCGAGCGGGCGCTCATGAACTCCGTGCAGGACATGGGCACCGCGCTCGGGCTGCGCATCGTCGGCGCGCTGCAGAAGCCCCTCACCCTCGCGAGCCTCGCCGCGCTGCTGCAGAACAAGCTCCACGATGCCGTGGAGAGCAAAGGACCGGCGGGGCCCAGATCTTCCGTCGATCCCGAGTCGCTCCGGGCCGCCCTCGCCCGCGGCGACATCAGCGTTCATTACCACCCGCAGGTGGAAATCGACACCGGGCGGATTCGCGGCGTCGAGGCGCTCGCCCGCTGGCACGACGCGAAGCACGGCTGGATCGCGCCCGATATCTTCATTCCGGTGGCGGAGCAACACGGCCTCATCCGCGAGCTCACGCTGCACGTGATGGATGCGGCCATGCGGCAGACGGCGCTCTGGAGCCGCCACGGGCTCGATCTCTCGATCGCCATCAACCTCTCGCCCATCCTCCTCGAGCGGGGCGAGCTCGTGCAGGAGATCTCCGAGCTGCAGCAGCGGCACGGGCTGCGGGCGGATCAGATCGTGCTCGAGGTGACCGAGAGCTCGCTCCTGCGCGATCTGGCGATCGCGCTCGGCGTGCTGACGCGGCTGCGCCTGCGGGGCTTTCGCCTGTCGCTCGATGATTACGGCACGGGCTTTTCCTCCATGCAGCAGCTCGCGCGCATTCCCTTCACCGAGCTCAAGATCGACCGCACCTTCGTGCACGGCGCCCACGAGCGCGACAGCCTGCAGGTGATCCTGCGCTCCGCCCTGGAGATGGCGAGTCAGCTCGGGATCGAGACCGTCGCCGAGGGAGTCGAGTCTTTGCAGGACTGGCGCCTCCTGCGTCAGTACGGCTGCAAGCTCGCGCAGGGCTGGCTGCTCGCCAAGGCGATGCCCGGCGCAGAGCTCGAGGGCTGGCTGCCGACGCTGCAGCGCCGGCGGCCCGAGCTTCAGGGCTGACACCGGCCCCGCTGGAGCGCGTGCTCCGCCAGGACGCGTGCTAATCTGCGGACGTGCATTCCGCGCTGCCCCCCAACGTCAGGCGCCTGCTGGCCGCGCGCGCTGCGCGCAGTCTCGGCCAGGGCGCGACGGTCGCCAGCTTCAGCCTCTACCTGCAGGCGCTCGGCCTCAGCGGCACGGCCATCGGCACCGTGTTGATGGCGGGCCTTCTCTTCGGCGCTCTGCTGACACTCATCATCGGTCCCCTGAGCGACAAGGTGAGCCGCCGCGCGCTGCTGCTCGGCTATGAGGTGGCGGCCGCGCTCGCGGCCCTCGCAGCGATGCTCGCACCCAACCTGACGGTGTTGATCGTGGCGGCCACCATAGCAGGGTTCGGGCGCGGCGCGAACGGCGCGGCCGGCCCGTTCTCGCCCGTCGAGCAGGCGTGGCTCGCGCGCGAGGTCGCCGGTGACGCGCGCCGCCGCGCGTTCTCCATCAACGCGACGCTGGCTTTCCTCGGCATGGCCGCCGGCGCGGCGCTCGTCGCCCTGCCCGCGGCTCTCGGCCCGGGATTTCACCACCTGACGAGCTATCGGGCTCTCTTCGCGCTGCCGCTCGCAGGCTCGGTGGTGTCGCTGATCCTGATCGCCCGGACCCGGGTCAGTGCCGCCGCACCCTCTCCCGTCCCGGCAAGCACGCACGCCCGCGACACGCACGTCACCCGTGCGGAGAACCGACTGCTTCGCCGGCTCGCGGCGGTCAGCGCGCTCAATGGACTCGCGATCGGCATCGTGAGCCCGCTCATCGCCTACTGGTTCCTGCGCCGGTTCGGCCAGGGTCCGGCGGCCATCGGTCCCGCCCTCGCGGTCAGCTTCGTGCTCGCCTCGGCCGGCTCGATCCTTGGCGGACGGCTCAGCCGGAGGCTCGGGGCCGTGCGCTCGGTGGTGTGGATGCGGGTGGTGGGCCTCGGCCTGCTCGTTGCGATCCCGTTCTCGCCGACCTTTCTCGTGGCCGCGGGCCTCTATGC
>DASZYK010000228.1:0-7355 GCA_035545455.1 Steroidobacteraceae bacterium | reverse complement strand
CTGGGCGTTCGCGGTGACATTGCTCGTCTGGCTCGCGTGGATCTCGTGGCGGCTCGGCAGGGAAATCGGAGCCGCTCCCCCGCCGGATCGGCTCGGACGCGCCTACGTGCGCCTGTGCCGCAAGCTCTCCCGGATAGGCCTGCCGCGCCCCTCGCACCAGGGTCCGCTCGCATACTCGCAGGCCATCGCCAGGCACCGCCCCGACCTGGCGCCCCAGGTGCGGCCGCTGCTCGCGCAGTACGCCGAGCTGCGCTTCGGCCCCTCGTCAGACCCTGCGCGCTCTCGGAACATCAGAACGTTCGAGCGCGCGGTGGCACGGCTGTCTGCCCGTCGGCCATCCCGGCTCCCGCGATCCCGGCAGGGCGCGCGCGCAGCCCGAGCCCGCAGCCTCAAACAGCGTGCTCCCTCGTCTCCCGGAAAGTGATCTCCGGAAACCGCTCCGTCGTCAGCTGCAGATTCACCCGCGTCGGCGCGAGATACACCAGCGCGCCCGCATGATCCACCGCCAGATTGTCGTGCGCCCGGCTGCGAAACTCCTCGAGCTTCCTGGCGTCCGCCGCATCGATCCACCGCGCCGTATGCACGCTCACCGGCTCGAACACACACTGGACTCCATACTCATCCTGCAGCCGGAACGCCACGACCTCGAACTGCAGCTGCCCCACCGCGCCCAGGATGAGATCGTTGTTGCGCACCGGCTTGAAGAGCTGCGTCGCCCCCTCCTCGCAGAGCTGCGACAGTCCCTTCTGCAGCGCCTTCATGCGCAACGGGTCCTTGAGCACCGCGCGGCGGAAGATCTCCGGCGCGAAGTTGGGAACACCCGTGAACGCGAGCTTCTCGCCCTCCGTGAACGTGTCGCCGATGTTGATCGTGCCGTGGTTGTGCAGGCCGATGATGTCGCCCGCGTAGGCTTCCTCCGCATGCTCGCGCTCCGCGGCCATGAAGGTCAGCGCATCGGCCACCCGCACCTCCTTGCCGAGCCGTACGTGATAAAGCCGCATGCCGCGGGTGTACTTTCCCGAGCACAGACGCAGGAACGCGATCCGGTCGCGGTGCCCCGGATCCATGTTGGCCTGGATCTTGAAGACGAAGCCCGACAGCGACTCCTCCAGCGGCTCCACCCGGCGCTCCCGCGCATCCCGCGGCTGCGGTCCCGGCGCGTGCGCCGTGAAGGTCGCGAGCAGCTCCTCCACGCCGAAGTTGTTGATGGCGGAGCCGAAGAACACCGGCGTCTGCCGGCCGGCGAGGTAGGCGGCGGGGTCGAACACCGCGGTCGCGCCCCTGACGAGCTCGATCTCCTCGATGACCGTTTCCAGGCGGTCTCCGAGCAGCTCGCGCGCGGCATCGCTGCGCAGTCCGTCGATCACCCGGTTCTCGCCGATGCGCCCGCGCTCGCTGGCGAGATACACGTAGATGCGATCCTCCGGCAGGTGATAGATGCCGCGCAGCTCCCGTCCCATGCCGATCGGCCAGGTCACGGGCGCGGTGGCGATGCCCAGGATCTTCTCGATCTCATCGAGCAGCTCGATCGGCGCGCGCCCCTCCCGGTCGAGCTTGTTGATGAACGTCATGATGGGCGTGTCGCGCAGCCGGCAGACCTCCATCAGCTTGATCGTCCGCTCCTCGACGCCTTTGGCGCAGTCGATCACCATCAGAGCCGAGTCCACGGCCGTCAGGGTGCGATAGGTGTCCTCGGAGAAATCCTCGTGACCCGGCGTGTCCAGCAGGTTGACGATGCAATCGCGGTAGGGGAACTGCATCACCGAGGAGGTCACCGAGATTCCGCGCTGCTGCTCGAGGCGCATCCAGTCGGAGGTGGCGTGGCGCGTGGCCTTGCGCCCCTTGACGGCGCCCGCCATCTGGATGGCGCCGCCGAAGAGCAGCAGCTTCTCGGTGAGTGTGGTCTTGCCGGCGTCAGGGTGCGAGATGATCGCAAACGTCCGCCGCCGACGGATCTCGGCAGTGAGCTCGGTCATGGATCGAATCGTCAGGGCGTGTGGCGGGGAGCGCGCCGTCCGCGCAGGGAAAGTCTCAGAACGGCGGCGTCCTCCCTGCCGCCGACCGCCTGATAATAGCCGCGGCGCGTGCCGACCTGCTCGAACCCGGTCGCCTGGTACAGGCGGATCGCCGCCGTGTTCGACGGGCGGACCTCGAGAAACGCCTCGCTCATGCCGGCCGCGGCGCCGCGCTCGAGGAGATACCTCAGCATGCGCTTGCCCAGCCCGCGGCAGCGGTGCTCGTTCGCGACGCAAAGATTCAGCACGTGCGCCTCACCGGCGCCGACGCTCATGACTCCGTATCCGATGACGTGACTCCCCAACGCAAGTACCCGGCAGACATAGCCGACCCGCAGACAGTCCCGGAAGATGCCCTCGCTCCAGGGAAACTGGTACGAGGCGCGCTCCACGGCAAAGACCTCGGCCACGTCCGCCTCCGTCATGGGGCGGATGACGACCTCCGGGGCGGCATCGAGCAGCTCAGGAGCGCTGGCCATCTTCGGGTATGTCTGCCGTCAGTTGCCGGAATACGCTGCGTGCGAACTTCAGGTCCTCCCACGCCTTGCGCTTGTCGGCCGGCGAGCGCAGGAGGTAGGCGGGATGATACGTCACCACGAGGGGTGTGTTCAGCTCGCCGAACCGATGCACCCGGCCACGCAGGCGGCTCAGGGACTCATCCGTCCCCAGCAGGTTCTGGGCCGCGATCCGGCCCACCGCGAGCAGGAGGCGGGGCCGGACCAGCTCGATCTGGCGCCGCAGGTACGGCAGACAGGCGGCGACCTCCTCCGGGCGCGGATCGCGATTGTTCGGCGGCCGGCTCTTCAGCACATTGGCGATGAATACGTTCTCGGCGCGGCTGAGGCCGATCGCGCGCAGCATCGCATCGAGGAGCTGCCCGGCGCGTCCGACGAAAGGCTCCCCGCGGCGGTCCTCCTCGGCTCCGGGGGCCTCTCCGATCACCATCCACTCGGCCCGGGGATTGCCTACCCCGAAAACGCCCTGTGTGCGGCCGGAGTGCAGGCTGCAGCGGGTGCACTGCAGCACCTCGGCCCGGAGCGCCTCCCATGGGCCGGGGCTCGCAGGCGGGCCCACCTGCGGCCCGGGGCGCGGGCCAGGCTGCGGCGCGGGCCCGGTGGATACGCTCGCCTCGGCGGCTGCCGGTAGTCCCGCGGCGGCGGCAATACCGGCTCGCGGGATCCAGATGT
This sequence comes from Steroidobacteraceae bacterium, assembly GCA_035545455.1. GTDB lineage: Bacteria > Pseudomonadota > Gammaproteobacteria > Steroidobacterales > Steroidobacteraceae > 13-2-20CM-66-19. The sequence continues at coordinate 4,153 of DASZYK010000228.1, read as the reverse complement.
CGATGCCGAGAGTCTGGAGATACTCGGCGCGGCGCGCCCGGTCCATCATGCAGGAGGGCGCCGGTACCGGCGCAGGCGGCGAAACAGCCAGATGATCGGTGCCGATACGGCATACGTGCCGAAGACGGCGAGCAGCAGCGTGGGAGGATCCGTCGCGTTCAGCACGACGGCGATCAGGACGACGATGAGGACGACCAGCAGCAAGGATACGAAGCGGACGCGCCGGTCGAGGTTGAACTGCTTGAAGCTCGGATAGCCGAACCGGCTGACCATGAGGGCGCCGGCCACCGCAGTCACCGTGAAGGCGGCGATGAGGCCCAGCAGCCCTGGCTCGTGCCACTGGCTGGAAGCCCACACGAAGCCCGCGACAATGGCCGCCGCCGACGGGCTCGGCAGCCCCTCGAAGAAGCGCTTGTCGGCCGTCGGCGCCCGCGCATTGAAGCGGGCGAGGCGCAGGGCCGCCGCCACGGCGTAGAAGAAGCAGGCCAGCCAGCCGAAGCGGCCCCACTCGTGGCCGAATTCCGCGATCCGCACCACGCCCCACTGGTAGGCGACGATGGCAGGGGCGAGGCCGAAGGACACCATGTCGGCCAGGCTGTCGTACTCCTTGCCGAAAGCGCTCTCCGTGCGCGTGAGCCGCGCGATGCGCCCGTCCAGGGTGTCGAAGATCATCGCGATGAACACCGCCATGCCCGCGGGCGCGAAATGCTTGTCGATCGCGGCGACGATCGCGTAGAACCCCGAGAAGAGGCATCCGGTGGTCAGCAGGTTCGGCAGGAGGTAGATCCCCTTGCGCCTCGGCTTGACCTCGTTGTCGTCATACGGCTCCACGCTCAAGGCACTCTCCGGGATCGGACTCGGGGACGTCAAGACTGGCTCGGCTTCGCTGCCCGGCAGGGCGGGGGGAATTTTATCAGGTGGTCTCCTGTTAAGATGGCCCTCTCTGCAACCCTGGAAGACCCGCGCACCGATGAGGCTCTCGCAGTACCCGATCAACACCTTCAAGGAAACGCCGGCCGAGGCGGAAGTGCTGAGCCACCAGCTCATGCTGCGGGCGGGGCTCATCCGGCGCGAGGCGGCGGGCCTCTACAGCTGGCTGCCGATGGGTCTGCGGACGCTGCGCAAGGCCGAGACCATCATCCGCGAGGAGATGGACCGCGCCGGGGCGCTCGAGCTCATCATGCCGGTGGTCCAGCCCGGGGAGCTCTGGCAGGAGTCCGGCCGCTGGACCGAGTACGGCCCTGAGCTGCTGCGCTTCAAGGACCGTCACGAGCGCGATTTCGTCGCCGGCCCCACGCACGAGGAAGTCATCACGGACATCGTGCGGCGCGACATCAGGAGCTACCGCCAACTGCCGGTGAACTTCTACCAGATCCAGACGAAGTTCCGGGACGAGATCCGCCCGCGGTTCGGCGTCATGCGCGCACGCGAGTTCATCATGAAGGACGCGTACTCCTTCCACGTCGATGAAGCCTCGCTGCGGCAGGGCTACCGGGTGATGTACGACGCCTACATGCGCATCTTCACCCGCATGGGGCTCGATTTCCGCGCCGTGCGGGCGGACTCGGGGCCGATCGGGGGTGATGTCTCGCAGGAATTTCACGTGCTCGCCGCCTCGGGCGAGGATGCGATCGTCTTTTCCGACGAGGACGACTACGCCGCCAACCTCGAGGCGGCCGCCGCTTTGCCGCCGGCGGAGCCCCGTCCGGCGCCGCGGGAAAGCCTCACCAGGGTGGCGACACCCGGCGCACGCACCATCGAGGCGATCTCGCGCCTGCTCGAGGTGGAGCCTTCCCGCTGCGTGAAGACGCTGCTCGTCGACGGCTCGGAGCAGGATGTCGTGGCGCTCATCGTGCGCGGCGACCACGAGCTCAACGTCATCAAGGCGCAGCGACTGCCCGGCGTGGCGAGTCCCCTGCGCATGGCGGCCGCCGAGCGCATCGCGCGCGCCACCGGCGCCGAGGCGGGCTTCATCGGCCCGGTGGGACTGCGCTGCCGGATCTACGCCGATCACAGCGCCCTGGCGCTCGCCGACTTCGTCTGCGGCGCCAACGAGAGGGACATGCACCTCACCGGAGTGAACTGGGATCGGGACGTGGGCGAGGTCACCGCCGCGGACATCCGCAACGTCCGCGAGGGCGATCCGAGCCCGAGCGGCCGCGGTCACCTGCGGATCGCCCGCGGCATCGAGGTCGGCCATATCTTCCAGCTCGGCCAGAAATACAGCAAGCCGCTCAAGGCGAGCGTGCTCGACGAATCGGGCAACGAAGTGGCGCTGCTCATGGGCTGCTATGGCATCGGTGTGACGCGCGTCGTCGCCGCGGCCATCGAGCAGAATCACGATGAGCGCGGCATCATCTGGCCGGAGCCGCTGGCGCCCTTCCAGGTGGTGCTCGTCCCGCTCAACATGCAGAAATCCGCCCGGGTGCGCGAAGTTGCCGACCGTCTCTACCACGAGCTCACCGCCCAAGGCATCGAGGTGCTCTATGACGACCGCGATGCCCGCCCCGGCGTCAAATTCGCCGACGCGGAGCTTCTCGGCATTCCGCATCGGCTGGTGGTCGCCGAGCGGGGCCTGGAGGCCGGCCGGCTGGAGTACCGGCACCGCCGCGACAGCGAGAGCACCGAGTTTCCGGCCGGTGAGGCGGTTGGCTTCATCAGAGCGCGCCTGGGCAAATAGACGCTGCCGGCGCCTGGCGGAAGTCGGCGCGCTCGTCGCGCTGCTGCTCGCGCTGCTGCCCGCCGGGGCGCGTGCCGACCAGCAGCGGGATCCGGCACTCGCCTCCGTGGTCCAGCGCGCCATCTCGCAGGCGCAGTGCTTCGCCGACCGTTACGATGCCGCGGTCTGGTACACGCTCATGGAGCCGCGGCTGAAGCGGTTCGTGCCCGACCCGGCCGAGCGGCTGTCGATCCTGCGGCAGGTGTACTGCGAGACGCACCGGCCCGGCGAGTCCAAGCTGCCTCCGGGGCTCGTCATGGCGGTCATGCAGGTGGAAAGTGACTTCAACCGCTGGGCGGTCTCCCCGAGCGGCGCCGTCGGTCTGATGCAGGTGATGCCCTACTGGCCGGTGCGGCTCGGGATGAAGGGCTACGAGCTCGTGCACGTGGCGCCCAACATCCGGATGGGCTGCGCCATTCTCAGGTTCTATCTGCGGTACACGCACAACGACGTGCGGCTCGCGCTGGAGAAATACAACGGCAGCGTGGGTCACCCGGAATACCCCGACCGGGTGCTCACGGACTGGGAAAGGTGGAGCGGCGCCGACGACCTGGGATTCGGTCATCTGAGCGCTGGATCCGGGCATGCCGCCCGCTCCGGCGCGCATTGACTCTGCTCATGCAGTGTGGAAGCCGGGAGGCGCGCCATGCTCGGGCGCGTCGGTGACCTCGACCGCGACCACTTTGGCCGCGGACGGGCCGATCCACAGCCAGCTCACGAAAGTCTGCACGGCCTCATTCTCCCCGCACGCCAGCACCTCCACCCGTCCGTCCGGAAGGTTGCGCGCGTACCCGCGCACACCGAGCTCGCGCGCCCGCCGGGCGGCCGTGCCGCGGAAGAAAACCCCCTGCACACGGCCTGATACGAGGCATTTCTTGCAGATCACGCGGCCAATATACCCATTTCGGCCGCAGGCGACCCGAAACGCCCCCTCGCCCGCCGGACCCCCGCGGTCGAGACTGCGCATGCCCTGGCTTCTCGGACGCATGGAAGGAGGCATCGCGCTGTGGCAACGTATCCGCAAACTCGACCGAGGCTGGTCCGGCCGTGCGCCCTTGCCCGCGCGCGGCCCGCGACCGGGGAAAACGCGATGACCGAAATTCTGGTGCTCTACTACTCGCGCAACGGCTCGACCGCGGAGCTGGCCCGCCAGGCCTGCCGCGGCGTCGAGAGTGTCGCCGGCGCCGCCGCGAAGCTGCGCACCGTACCGCCCGTGAGCGCCGAGAGCGAGCGCCCCACCAGGCTGGTGCCGATGAGCGGCGCGCCCTACGCCACGCTCGAGGATCTGCGCAATGCCCAGGGACTGCTCCTCGGCAGCCCCACGCGCTTCGGCAACATGGCGGCGCCGCTCAAATATTTCCTCGACTCCACCTCGACCCTGTGGATCTCGGGCGCCCTCGCCGGCAAGCCGGCCGGTGTATTCACCTCCACGCA
>DASZYK010000227.1:0-6201 GCA_035545455.1 Steroidobacteraceae bacterium | reverse complement strand
TACGCCTGCGCGATGCGGTGTTGCTCGGCGTTCATGTAGAAGATGTCCGAGCGGTAGCCGGGACCTGCATCCGGGCCCTGACGGTCGAGCTGCGTGGGATCGTGCACCACGGAGAAGAAGATCTGCAGCAGCCGGCCGTAGCTGATCACCCTGGGGTCGAAAGTGATCATGACCGATTCCGCGCCGCCATCCTCGTCGCTGTGTCCTCCGGCAAATCCGGCGACCACTCGCCTGACGCCCTTCACGTGCTCGAAGATTCCCTGGGTGCCCCAGTAACAGCCCCCCGCCAGCACCGCCTTCTCGGAATGCCCGGGCGGGTGAGGGTCATCGGCGGCAGGCGGCGGGATCACCCGCGCGGGCGATTCCTGTCCCCAGGCGCCACAGGATGCGATCAGCAGGACGGCAACGGCCAGTGAGCGAACCATGGTCGGACTCCTCGAGGGGCGTCGACTCCGGAAGTGAAACCCGATCTTGCCGCAAGCGAGGCCGGTCCGACAGGACCATTATTGCGGCCGCCGGACCATTTTGCTCGAGCACGCCATGCCCGGGCTCAATCGCTCCGCTGCGTCTCCAGGGCGGCCAGCGTCGCGTCGTCCCGCACGTCGAGCCTGACCTCCATCGGCCGGCAGCAGACCTGGCAGTCCTCTATGTAACTGGCGGAGCCGGAGCTGAGATCGACTACAGTCTCGAAGGATTCTCCACAGTAGGGACATTGCACGGTGCGCGCCTGCAGGCTCGCTGACCCACCGGAGGCGGGGTCACCGTCTCCCGGCTCGATGACCGGCTCCAGGCCGTAGAGCTCGTCCACGCTTGGCGGTTTCTTCCGCTGGCCCGCCATCCTATTCCTCCCCACGCGGTGAGCGCACCGCGACCCGAAGCGTCTTGCGCTCCGCCGCCGCTTGCCGCCGCGCCGGGCCTGACGCCATCCCCGCGCACATCATCAGCCGCTCCGCATTCACCGACGAAGTCGCACCGTATACCATGGTCGAGCGGCAAGTAATCACAAGAGGCTCTCCATGCCATCGCTGCAGTCCACGCCAACCTGTCCCTGGTCCGGGGTGCTTCCGGCGGTCACGACCCAGTTCGATGCCGAGCTCCGGGTCGATCTTGCCGCCACTCGCGCGGTGCAGACCGCGTTGATCGCGGACGGCGTGCACGGCCTCGTGGCGTTGGGCACGGTCGGGGAGAACAATTCGCTGACCGCCGAGGAGAAGCGTTCGGTGCTGCGCACCGCGGTCGAGGCGGCGGGCGGCCGGGTGCCGGTCGTCGCGGGTGTTTCGGAGCTCACTACTGCGGCCGCGGCGGCGTTCGCCCGGGACGCGGAGGCGATCGGCGCCGCCGGGCTGATGCTGCTGCCGGCCATGGTCTATGTGCCGACCGCGCGCGAGCTGGAATTCCACTTCCGGACGGTGGCCCAGGCGACGCGGCTGCCGATCATGCTCTACAACAATCCGCCGGCCTACCGGGTGAGCATCGATGTCGATACCCTGGGACGGCTGGCGGACGTGCCCAACATCGTCGCGGTGAAGGAATCCTCGCCCGACCCGCGGCGCTTCACCGACGTGGTCAACGCGTGCGGGGAGCGGTTCGTGTTGTTTGCCGGTCTCGACGATCTCGTGTTCGAGGGCGTCTCGCTCGGCGCCCGCGGTTGGATCTCCGGCCTCACCAACGCCTTTCCGCGGGAATCCCTGGCGCTCTACGAGGCGCTGCGCGCCGGCGATCTGACGCGGGCGCGCGCCCTGTACCGGTGGTTCATGCCGCTGCTGCATCTCGATGCCGGCCACGACCTCGTGCAGGCGATCAAGCTGGCGGAGCAGATCATGGGCCGCGGCAGCGAGCGCGTGCGCCCGCCGCGGCTGCCGCTGAGCGGCGCGAGGCGGGAGGAAGTGATCCGGATGGTCGAGCGCGCGGTGTCCAGCCGGCAGCCGCTCCCCTGACCATCGCGCGGCGCCCCGCGGAGCCGCCCGCGCGCGGCACGCGCCCTGCTCCTCCGCCAGGCCCGTTTGGGCCAGAACGCGCACGAGGAGGATACGGTCATGGCAACGCTGAGCGGTATGAAAGTCGCCATCCTGGCGGCCGAAGGCTTCGAGCAGTCCGAGCTCACCGAGCCGAGGAAGGCTCTCGACGAAGCGGGCGCGCAGACGCAGGTGGTCTCACCCGCCAAGGGCGAAGTGCAGGGCTGGAAGCACTTCGACAAGGCTGAGCGCATCAAGGTCGACGTGCCCCTGGAGCGGGCAGATGCCGCCGACTACGACGCGCTGCTGCTGCCGGGCGGCGTCGCCAATCCCGACCAGCTGCGCACGATGCCGAAGGCCGTGCAGTTCGTGCGCTCCTTCTTCGAGACGGGCAAGCCGGTCGCCGCGATCTGCCACGGCCCCTGGACTCTGATCGAGGCGGGCGTGGTGCGCGGGCGCACGCTCACTTCCTGGCCCTCGCTCAAGACGGATCTCGTCAACGCCGGCGCCATGTGGGTCGACCAGGAAGTGTGCGTCGATCACGGGCTGGTCTCCAGCCGCAAGCCGGCGGATATTCCGGCGTTCAACCAGAAGATGATCGAGGAGTTCGCCGGCGGCCGGGCGACGGGTCAACCGACCGCCGCGCGGACGTCACCGGGAGCGTCTCCACGGCCCCACTGACGGCGACTTCGCCGAGCGCCGAACCGGCCGCGTGGGGGACGCGGCCGGTCGCGTGTTATGATCGAGCCCGCGTTGCAGGTCGCGGCGGGGGCTGCGACGTCGCGCGCAGCGATTGCCGCCATGCCCTTCGAGCTCAGGATTCTCTTTCGTACCCTGATTCTGCCGCGCACCCGTGCGCTCCTTCCCGGCTGCGAGCGGGATGCTGCGTTTCCGCATCGCTGTCCACGGGCTCTCGGCTGAGAGCGACCGGGGCTTCCTCGTGGCCATTGATTTTCGAAGCACGATCCGTTGATCGACGCGGGCATCGAGGTTTACCGCTCGTATCGGCGCAGGGACTGCGAGGATCGAGCCTTCATGTTGGGCGCGGTGGGGATCGCCAGCGCAATCGGGCTGCGCGAGGATCACTACAGCCTGGAGGTCGCCGAGGCCGATGCTCATCGGGCGCTGAGCCACCTGTCGCAATACGAGGCGGAGAACCGGCCTCTGCCGCCGTTACCGCCAGCCCCGCCATTGCACCCCAACGCCTGGGTGGGATGCCTGGGCTACGCAGTGTGGCTCCTGGGCGTGCCGTACGCTGTTTCCAACGGTCTCGTGCGCCTGGATGCGCTCAACATCGGCGAGCTCGATGCCGCCCGTGTGCAGAGCGGTCAGTGGTGGCGCGCGTGGACCGCGCTCACGCTGCATCTCGGCGGCCCGCACCTCGCCGCCAACCTGGGAGCCGGCATCTGGTTCGGTTACCTCGCGGGACGACAGCTCGGTGTTGGAGTCGCATGGCTCCTCATCGTCGCCGGCGGGGGCATCGCCAATCTGCTGGAAGGACTCTTCGGCCCGCCCTGGCACCGGTCCGTCGGCGCCTCCACCGCCGTCTTCACGGCGCTGGGATTGATGTCCGCGTACACCTGGCGCGAGCGCCTGCGGTTGCCTCAGCGCTGGGGCCAGCGCTGGGGACCGCTCGTGGCCGGTGTCATCCTGCTGGGCTGGCTGGGTACCGCAGGCAAGGAGACCGATGTCATGGCCCACGTGCTCGGATTCGGCCTCGGCGTGCTGCTCGGTGCGACGGCGGCGCTGCCCGCAGTGAGCCGACGCCTGCATGACGTGCGGCAGTGGCCCGCCGGCGTGGCGGCCATCGTGATCGTGGCTGCCGCCTGGGCGCTCGCGCTCGCAAGCTGAGCGGCTCGGCCCGCAGACCGAGGCCGTGTTCTCGAGGAGCGGGCCTCTGAGCGTACGCTACGGACCCTCGACCCGGTAGCCCATTCGCCTGAATCTCTCGAGCGTTCCGTCCGGCCCCAACAGCAGCTCCATGGACTGCAGCGCGAGGGTCGTTCGGTTCCGCTCGAGTGCCTGCACCGCGGCCGTCATCCAGTCCTGCTGCGCCTGCGCCAGGAGAGCACGGACGCGCTCCGATCCTGACACGGCCTCGAGGCACGTCGTCCGGTTGTCGGTGTGCGGCAGGCGGCGCAGGAGAGCGACGTCGCCGAGCGCCCAGGCACGTGCCCGGGCCTGCATCGGGCCGAGATCGGTCTCGAGGCGCGTCACCACGGACTGCAGGCAGGCGATCTCGGCGGAGCGGGGCGTGGCCGTCAGTTCACGCATGACGGCGACCGGGTCGCTGATGCGCAGCTTGTCCTGGTGGATGGCGACGCCCTCCCGGCGGGCCAGCGCGAGCACGGTCCGTTGGATGTCGTTCTGCGGTGTCAGGTCCGAGGCGTCCAGCGCCTCCTCGTAGAGCCGCCTGGCGGCGAGTATCGGACGGAGCTCCTCGATCCGCCGGTCGTGCGGCGCGAAGCGGAGCTTGAGCGCGCTGAAGCGCGCATAGAGGGGAGGGGGCAGCACGGCCCGCAGCGGCAGGTGATCGGGATTCGTCTGCGCCTTGCGCCAGAGCGCGTAAAGATGCATCGCGGTGACGGGATGAAAGCCGATTCCCACCGATGGCCACGCGGGGATCACTTCCTGGGTCCGCCGCAGAAGTCGCTGGACGTCCGCCGATTGCCAGACCAGTCGTTTCGGCAGCGGAGCCACGGTGCCGAGCACCCAGAGCGCATGCCCGTCCTTGCCGATGCGCCAGAGTTTCGGGCCGCGGTACCGCCCGGAAACCACTACCTCGATGGGCGGCGCGGCCGGCGCCGCGGCTGGCGCGCGAGGGGGACCGGCCCCGGCAGCCGGCGGAAGGAGGAGAAGCGCGAGGAGCGCGATGTGAGCGAGTCGAGGCGGACGGGGCATGCCGATTGCGGCCGGTTGAGCTCGGATTGAGCGACAGTCTACGAGAGAGCGTGGCGCGCGTTCATGCGTCCGCCGAAATCCCGCGGGCCACCGCCGGGAATCTCCTCCTTCGCGCGGGGCGCGCCGTCCGTGGCATGCCCGGGCGGCATCCCCGGCTCGCGCTCGCCATCATCGCCCTCGTGGTCGGGCTGGCCGGACTTGCTGGCACACCGCCCATCGATCGCGACGAGCCCCAGTTCGCCCAGCCGGCGCGGCAGATGCTGGCGAGCGGCGATCTCGTCGACATTCGGTTCCAGAGCGCGCCGCTCGCCCAGAAGCCCATCCTGACCTACTGGCTCGAGGCCGCGTCCGCCGCGCTCTTCGGCGGTCCTGAGCACGCGCGCATCTGGGCGTACCGGCTGCCGTCCGTGCTCGCAATCCTCGTCGCGGCTCTGCTCACGTTCCGACTCGCCGCGATCCTCTTCGGCATCGGGACCGCGCTCCCGGCAGCCCTCCTGCTCACGGCCTCGCTCCTCGTTCAGACCCAGGCCCATCAGGCACGCGCGGACGCGCTGCTGCTCGCCGAGATGGCGGCCGTCGCGGTGCCGCTCGCCCGCGCCCATCTCGCCGGGAGCGCGCACGCGTATCCCCGCGAAGCGGCTCTCGCGGCCATGTTCTGGATCGGCCTCGCCGCCTCGATTCTCACCAAGGGTCCGGTCGTGCCGGCGATCATCCTGCCGGCCGCGGCGGCGCTCGCCTGGGTGCGCCGCGATGCCCGCTGGCTCGGGCATCTGCGCGCGCGCTGGGGCGTTCCACTCCTGCTGCTGCTGCTGGTGCCCTGGCCCGCGGCCGTGATCTGGCGGAGCGGCCCGTCGCTCTTCGTGCAGGCGTGGCAGAGCGACATTTTCCCCAAGATGATTTCCGGTCAGGAGTCTCACGGCGCACCGCCCCTCAGCTATCTCGCAACTTCGCCCCTGACGCTGTGGCCCGCGAGTCTCTTCCTGCCCGCTGCGGTGGAGTACGCATGGCGCCGCAGGCGCGACGCAGCGGTCGTCTTCTGCGCGTCGGTCATCATTCCAGGCTGGCTGCTGTTCGAGGCGGCGCCCACCAAGTTGCCCCACTACATCATGCCCTTCCTGCCGCTGCTGGCCGCACTGATGGCAGCCAGTTGCTTTTCGCCGGCCGGCGACGAGCCCTCGCGCGCCGCCCGGCGTGTCGGCGCCATCTTCCTCTTGGCCGGCGCCGCATGCGTGAGCGGCGCGATTGCGCTGAGCCTGCTGCGCCTCGGGCCGGGATTGGGCGTGGCCGCCGCGGCGTGGATCGCGGGCCTGGCCGCGACGGCGGCATACGGCGCGGTCGTGGCGTG
>DASZYK010000226.1:0-3017 GCA_035545455.1 Steroidobacteraceae bacterium | reverse complement strand
CACGGCGGATTCCGGCGCGACGTCGTATTCCGCGTAGGCGTGATAGGAAAGCAATGCCACGCGATCTCCGGGAGCGACGCCGTCCACCCCCTCGCCCAACCGGTCGACGATGCCCCATCCTTCATGACCCGGCGCACCGGGATCGAGCGGATAGTTGAACCATGGGCGGCCCTCCCACACCGGCAGGTTGGAGCCGCAGACCCCGCAACCCTCCAGCTTGACGCGCACCTCGCCGGCGGCGGGGGCCGGCGCCTCGACGCGCTCGACTGCCAACGATCGTGGCTGACGGAAGCGGACGCTCCTCACGACAGCGCCGCCCGAGGAGCCAGGCCGGGTCCTTCGGCCGCCATGGGCCGGTCCGAGAGCAGCCAGTCGTGCAGGCGGCCCATCCCCTCGGCGAGCGGAATGGCCGGTGACCAGCCGGTCGCCGCGCAGAACCTGCCGCTGTTGGTGACGTAGTAGCGCTGGTCGCCGCTGCGCCAGCCGGCGTGCTCCACGCGCACCGACATCCCCATGGATGCGGCCATGACGTCCAGGAGCTCCAGCAGGCTTACCGAATTGGCCGGCCCGCCGCCGATGTTGAACGCCTGACCCGCGAGCCGGTCGGCGGCGCGCATCGCGAGCAGCATCGCATCCACGAGGTCTTCCACGTAGAGGACGTCCCGCACCTGACGGCCATCGCCGTAGACGGTGATCACTCCCCGCTCGAGAGCCCGCATGAGGAAATGCGCGACCCATCCCTGGTCCTCGGTGCCGCACTGGTGCGGTCCGTAGATGCAGCTCATGCGGAACACGATCGCCGGCACGCCGAAGCAGCGCGCATAGTCGAGCACGTACTGGTCGGCGGCGCCCTTGGAGCAGCCGTACGGGCTGTGAAAATCGAGCGCCCGCCGCTCGTCGACGCCGCGGGCGGCGAGCCGCGGATCGGCCGGGACGTAGCGCCGGTCGCGCCGCTCGAGCTCCACGTCGGGCAGCGCTCCGTACACCTTGTTGGTGGACGTGAAGAGAAGAGGCGGCGGCCGCTGCCAGGCGCGCGCCGCTTCCAACACATTGAGCGTTCCACGGACGTTGATCTCGAAGTCGCGCACGGGATCGAGCAGGCTCGTCGTCACGGCCACCTGCGCGGCGAGGTGGAAGATCCGGTCCGCCCGATCGACGACACGCCTGACCGCGAGCAGGTCGCGGACGTCCGCGATCTCCACCTGCAGGCGGCCCGGATGCCGCGTGCGCAGCCACTCGAGGTTGCGCTCCACTCCCGGGCGCGAGAGATCATCCAGCACGAGGACCGGCGCGCCCTGCGACAGCAGCCGGTCGGCGAGGTTGGTGCCGATGAAACCGGCGCCGCCGGTGATCAGCGTGAGCGGACCCTCCTGGATACGCGCCCGCCTGCTCATGCCACCAGTCCCCGCAGGCGCAGCTCGTGATCGGCCGCCTCGGTCCGATCCTCCGTTCGCTGCCCCTCGAGCCAGCCGCCGAGCTCCGCCAAGCCGGTCTCGAGCGGCACCTCCGGCCGGTACCCGAGCATCGCCCGCGCGCGGGAGATGTCGGCGAAGCAGTGCCGGATGTCCCCGGCCCGATAGCGGCCGCGCACCTCCGGCTGCAGATGCGCGCGCCCGAGCACCGCGCCCAGCCGCTCGGCGATCTCCAGGATGCTGTGCGGCTCGCCGCTTCCGAGGTTGAACACCATGTCGCGCGCCTCGGGCTTCTCGAGCGCGAGCACGCAGCCGCGCGCCAGATCCCGCACGTGCACGAAATCCCGCTGCTGGCGGCCGTCCTCGAAGATCACCGGCGGCCGGCCGTTCAGGTAGCGCGCGGCGAAGATGGCGAGCACGCCGGTGTAGGGATTCGACAGCGCCTGGCGCTCGCCGTAAACATTGAAGAAGCGCAGCGCCACGGCGGGCACGCCGTAGCAGCGCCCGAACAGCAGGCACATCATCTCCTGGTCGTGCTTCGAGAGCGCGTAGATGGATTCCGGCGCCGCGGGCTTGCTTTCCGGAGTCGGAACGGGCTCGAGCGGCTGGCCGCGCTCGTCGGTGAGGTCCCAACGGCCGGCTTTGAGCTGCTCCAGCGTCCGCGGTCTCGGGCTGGAGAGACGTCCATCGGCGGCGCGGTAGAGACCCTCGCCGTAGATGCTCATGCTCGAGGCGACCAGGAGCTTGCCGACGGGGCGGCGCAGCAGCGCCTCGAGCAGCACCGCGGTGCCGCGGTTGTTGGTGTCGGTGTACGACTCGATCTCGTACATGCTCTGGCCGACCCCGACGGCGGCGGCGAAATGGAAGACCGCGTCGATGTCCTCGAGCGCACGCAGCACGGCATCGCGATCGCGCACGTCGCCTCGGACCGTCTCGACTTCGCGGGCGAGGTACGTGGGGAAGCTCGGCGAGCCGCCATGCACCTGCTCCGTCAGCGCATCGAGGACCCGCACCCGGTAGCCGCGAAGCAGCAGCGCGTCGGCGAGATGCGAGCCGATGAAGCCGGCTCCCCCGGTGATGAGAACCCTAGCGCCCGCGTGCATCGCTCACCTGCCTGCCGCCCATGCCGAGCCGCGCCCGCACCCCCTGTCCGGCATCGGGCGAGCCCGCGGTCGAGAGCCGCGGCTTGCGCGGCGCACGCGTGGTCTTCGCCGCGCCGTCGCCGCGCGAGAGCGCGCCCTCGAGATACGCGATCGAGCGCTTCAGGCCCTCCCGCAACGGGATGCGCGGTTGCCAGCCGAGCTCGCGGCGGGCGAGCTCGATGTCCGGGCAGCGCTGCGCCGGATCGTCGCTCGGCAGCGGCCGGAAGGTCATGCGCGAGCGCGAGCCCGTGAGCTCGATGACGAGCTCCGCGAGCTCGAGGATCGTGAACTCCTCCGGGTTGCCGAGATTCATGGGGCTGCGGATCCCGGCCGGGGCGTCCATGAACGCGAGCAGCGCATCGATCAGATCGTCGACATAACAGAAGGAGCGGGTCTGCTCGCCTCGGCCGTAGATGGTGATCGGCTCGTTGCGCAAGGCCTGGACGATGAAGTTGGAAATGAC
>DASZYK010000225.1:0-6891 GCA_035545455.1 Steroidobacteraceae bacterium | reverse complement strand
TGGCGCTGGTCGCGATGCCTGTCGCCTTTCCCCGCGGCACCGTGACGTAGAGGTCTTGCGGCGCGCCGACGGCGGCGTATCCGGAGTCGGACTCGTAGACCCGCGGCTTGAGGATGGGCGCGCGCGCCGTGGCCACCTTGGCCGTCTCGAAGAAGTTGTATCCGTAGTTCAGCAGCGCCTCACTGTCCGCCTCGCGCGAGTGCCACTTCGGCGCGTCGAGCACGACGGACACCAGACGCGTGCCGTTGCGCATCGCCGAGGCAATGAGACAGTAGCCGGCGGCTTCGGTATGACCGGTCTTCAGGCCGTCCACCGACGGATCGGTCCACAGCAGGCCGTTGCGATTCGGCTGCTTGATGTGGTTCCAGGTGAAGTCCTTCATCTTGAAGACATAGTAGTACTGCGGGAAGTCCCGGATCAGGGCGACGGTGAGCGCCGCCAGATCCCGCGCGGTCGTGTAGTGGTTGGGGTCCGGCAGACCCTCGACGTCCATGTAGTGCGTCGACTTCAGGCCCAGGCGCCGCGCGTACTCGTTCATCATCTGGACGAAGCCGGCCTGCGTGGCGCCCACCTTCTCGGCCAGCGCGACCGTCGCATCGTTGCCGGACTGCACGATCATGCCCTTGATGAGATCGATCACCGGCACCTGGCTGCCGACCTTCACGAACGTGCGCGAGCCGCCGGTGCGCCAGGCGTCCGTGCTGATGGTCACCGGCTCATCGAGCTTCAGACGGCCATCCTTGAGAGCCGAAAAGACGATGTAAGCGGTCATCAGCTTGGTGAGGCTCGCCATCGGCAGCCGCTCGTCGGCATTCTTCTGCGCGAGCACCTGTCCGGTCCGGTAGTCGACCAGGATGTACGATCCGGCATCGAGCGCGGGCGGGGACGGCAACGGCATGGCGGCTGCCGCCGGTGCGTGCGCGGGGGAGATCGCGGTTGCGGCCTGGGCGCCGACCGAGAGCAGCGCGAATGCGGCGGCCGTGAGCAATGGAGCGGCGGGAGAGCGGAACATCCAGTGAGATCCTCGTGAGTCGTGTGGAGCGCGCGGGCGGATCGTAGGATCTTCGGCGCGCGTTGAAGTTCGATCGCCCTGCCGCATGGTGGCGAGCATGGGCTCAGGGTGTGACCAATTGCGCGCCGGGATAGCCCAGCGTGGCGAGCCGCGCGACGAGCTGGTCGAATTCCGGCACGCCGCTCACCGGCCCGATCCGCACCCGGTACAGACGGCTGCGTGTCGCGGGCGGGCCGAGCACGAATGCCCCGGCAAGACCCGCGGCGTGCAGACGTGCGAGCACATGATCCGCATTGCTGCGCACGGCGAACGCCCCCACCTGCACATAGAGCGCCGGTGGGGGAGTCTCCGTCACGCGGGTGAGCACGGACGGATTTTCCGGCGTAATGGCGCGTACCTCGACCAGCGCGGTGCCGGTTGCGAGCATGCCGAGCTTGGCGGCGGCGACGTACGACAGGTCGATGAGCCTGTTGGCCACGAACGGACCGCGGTCGTTGACCTTCACGACCACGCTGCGGCCGTTGCCGAGATTGGTGACACGCACGTAGCACGGCAGCGGCAGGGTCTTGTGGGCCGCCGTCATGGCGTACATGTCGTAGCGGTCGCCGTCGGAAGTCTTCAGGCCGTCGAAGGTAGGACCGTACCAGGAGGCAACTCCGGTTGCCTCGTAGCCCTCGGCGGTCGCCAACACGTAATAGCGCTTGCCGTCCACCTCGTACGAGCGGGGATTGCCGTGGGGCGCGCGCGGCTCGAATCGCGGTACGGCGTTGGGAATGGCGGTGACGTTCCGCGGCAGCGGCGGCAGGCTCGTGCCGGGGGCGGTCTCGCGGTGCCGCGTGGTCGCGCAGCCGCAGAGGAGCGCCGCCAGGGACATCGTCCAGACGAGTCCCCGGCGCGCCCGGCTATCCGCGGCCGCAGCCGTCACGCGGCAGGCTCACTTGGCGGATCGCCCCGTGTGATCCGCATTCGTGGCGGATTTGGCGGCGGGCGCCGATGCGGGCGTCTCGCCCGGGTTGGACGGCGCGAGCCTCAGCGCGATGGCCCGCGCCAGCTCATCGACCGCCATCGCATAGAGCGCGCTGTGGTTGTAGCGCGTGAGCGCGTGGAAGTTGTTGAAGCCCACGCGGTAAGTCGGTCCATCCTGCTGCTCGGCCAGGAGCAGCACGACGCGCGTGCTGCCCGGTGCATCGCTATCGACCCGGACGCCCTGAGCGTTCAGAGCGTCGATCGTCTCATCGAGCGACAGGTTGTCCGGATCGACCTGGAAGGTCGCGCCCGGGTCGATCCTGACATCCGCCACGACCGGGCCGCCTGCCTGCCAGCCGCACTCACGCAGATAATTCGCGACGCTCGCGAAGATGTCGTCCCAGTCCGTGAAGAGATCGCGCTGTCCGTCGTCGTTGCCATCGATCGCGTACCGGAGGTACGCCGACGGCATGAACTGCAGCGGCCCCATGGCTCCCGCGTAAGAGCCCTTCACGCCGAGCGGGTCGATCTTCTCCCGGTGAGTCAGCACCAGAAACCGCTCGAGCTCGCTGCGGAAATAGCGCTCGCGCGGCGGGTAGTCGAAAGCCAGCGTCGCAAGCGCATCGAGCACGCGGTAGGAGCCGGTGATGCGCCCGTAGTAGGTCTCGGCGCCGAGGATGGCGACGATGTACTGCGGCGCCACCCCCTGCTCGGCACTCACCCGCTCGAGCGCGTCGCGGTGCTCCCGCCAGAATTCCACCCCCTCGGAGATGCGCCGGTCCGTGAGGAAGATCTGCCGGTACTGCCACCACTCGAGCACCCGCTCGGCGGGGCGGCTGATCTTGTCGATGATCTGCGGTTGCGCGCGCGCATGCAGGAGGACCTTGAGGACCGTCCCGCGGCGGAGCCCGTCGCGCCGCGCGACCTGGCCGGCGAATTTCGCGAGCTCCGCGCGCGGAAACCGCGGGCCCGGCTCCGGCGCGGCCGGGCGCGCGCCGGCCTCGCCGAGCGCGGCGGCGGCGAGAGCGAGGAGAAGGAGAGAGGCGACGGATCGAGACACTTTAAGAGCCCATGAGTTTCCGGTGGGCGTGCAGCGACATCAGAATACCGAAGCCGGCGAGCACGGTCACCACCGAGCTTCCCCCATAGCTGACGAGCGGCAGCGGGACGCCGACGACCGGAAGGAGCCCGGTCACCATGCCGGCGTTGATGAAGACGTACACGAAGAAAGTGAGCGCGATGCTGCCCCCGAGCAGGCGCGAGAACGTGTCCGGCGTCTGCACCGCAAGATAGAGCGAGCGGCCGATGGTGAAGGCGTAGAGCAGAAGGAGCACCGCGAGCCCCAGCAGTCCGAATTCCTCGCCGATGACCGCGAAGATGAAATCCGTGGTGCGCTCCGGCAGGAAATCGAGCTGCGCCTGGCTGCCGTTCATCCATCCCTTGCCGAATACGCCACCGGAGCCGATCGCGATCTGCGACTGGATGATGTGATAGCCGGCGCCCAGCGGGTCCGACTGTGGATTGAGGAAAGTGAGCAGGCGCTGGCGCTGGTAGCCATGCATGAACCGCAGTCCGAACCATCCGGCGGCGATCCCCAGCAGCACAATCGCGAGGATCACCCGTACCCGCAGGCCCGCGAGGAAGACCACGAGGGCGCCGGCTGCGGCGATGAGCGCCGCGGTGCCGAGATCCGGCTCCATCGCCACCAGTCCCGCCGGCACCATGATGATCGCGCCGAGGAGCAGCAGCGTGGCCGAGCGCGGCGGCAGCGGGCGCTCGTGCAGATACCAGGCGCACATCATGGGCACGGCGAGCTTCATGAGCTCCGAGGGCTGGAAGCGGAGGATGCCGAGATTGAGCCAGCGTTGCGCGCCGAGGCGCACGTGCCCGGCGACCGCGACCACGAGCAGGAGCCCCACCCCGATGAAATACAGCCAGGGCGAGATGCGCCGCAGGAAGTTGGGGCCGACCCGCGCCAGGGCGAGCATGGCGGCCGTGCCCAACACGAGGCGCACCGAGGTGCGCAGCACCATCGGCAGGCTCTCCGCCGAGGCGCTGTAGAGCACGACGAGCCCGTAGGCGGCGGTGAGCGCCAGCCCAGTGACGAGCGGGCCGTCCATTCTGAGTGCCGAGAGCACGCGCGCCGCGCCGGTGAGCGTGCGGCGGGTCCGTGATTCCGAGCTGACTTCTTCGTAGATCATGCGGGATGGATCATGCGGCTATTTGGCGGGCGGAGCCTCCGCCGGCTCCGGGCGGTTCCGGTCCGCCACCTGTTGCACGGGCGCCGGCGGTGCGGGCGCCGGAGTGGCGGGCACCGAGGGCTCCACCCGCGGCTTGATGCCGTTCGGCTCCGAGTAGGGACCGCGCGGGGCGGCGGGCAGCACCTTGCCGTCGGGTCCGAGGAGATAGGCATCCATCACCTTGCGGGCGATCGGAGCGGCGCTGGTCGAGCCCCAGCCGGCGTGCTCGACGATGACCGCGACGGCGATGCGCGGCGCCTCGGCCGGCGCGAAGGCGATGAACCAGGCGTTGTCGCGGAACTGCTTCTTGATCTTGTCGAAGCCGTGCTCCTCGTTGTAATCGCCGGTCTCACGCACGACCTGATCGGTGCCCGTCTTGCCCGCGACGGTGTACGGTGTCCCGTGCATCGGCCAGTACGCGGTGCCCAAATGAGGGTTCGGATACGTCGTTGCGCCGATCATGCCGTGGATGACGCGATTCCAGGAGTCCGCGCTGACGTTGGCGAGGTAACCCTCATAAACGGGCGGGAGCCATTCGATCCTGCCCGTGTCGGGACCGCGCAACCCGGTCACCACCCGCGGGCGCCAGATGCGCCCGCGCGTCGCCAGAATGCCGGCGTAGTGGGCCAACTGCAGCGGCGTCACCAGAAAGTAGCCCTGACCGATGCCGAGGTTGACCGTCTCACCCGGGAACCATACGCGGTCGGCCGGATTGGCGAAGTGCGCCTCCTTCCACGCCCGCGACGGTACGAGTCCCGGCTTTTCGCCGCCGATGTCGATGCCGGTCGGCCGGCCGAAACCGAAGAGCGGCAGCCACGCGGAGATCCGGTCGATGCCCATCTGGTGCGCAACGCCGTAGAAGTAGACGTCGCAGGACTCCGCGATGGCGAGATCGAGGTTCACCGCGCCATGATGCTCGTGATTGGCGTCGTGCCAGATGTGCCGGGCTCCCGGGAGGTGGTACCACCCGGGACAGAAGACGGGCTTGTCAGGATTGAGGACACCGTAGGTGAGCGCGCCGAGGGCCATGGCCGGCTTGATGGTCGAGCCCGAGGAGTACTCGCCGCGAAGCGCCCGGCTGAAGAGCGGCCGGTCGGGATCGTCCTGCAGCGCGCGATATTCGCTCTCGGTGATGCCGCGGGCGAAGAGGTTGGGATCGAAGCCCGGCGAGCTCACGAGCGCGATGATGTCGCCGCTGCCGGGGTCGAGCGCGACCACCGCGCCTTCCTTGCCGGCGAGCGCGGCCTCCGCCACCTTCTGCACCTTCAGATCGAGCGAGAGGATGACGTCGTCGCCGGGGATCGGCGCCCTCATCTCCAGGTCCCGGGCGAAGACCCCGGGCTTCTGCACAGGCCGGCCCTGCGCATCGACGAGGATCTGGCGGAAGCCGTTGGTGCCGTGAAGCTTCTTCTCGAACGCGGCCTCCACTCCCGTCTTGCCGATGACGGCCGTGCCCGCGTAGGCCGCGCGATCGATATGGGCGAGGTCCTTCTCGCTGATCGTGCCCACGTATCCCATCGCGTCGACGGCGAGCGATCCTTCGGGGTACCAGCGCGCCTGCCGCGGCGTGATGTCGACGCCGGGGAATTCGTACCGCCGCACCGCGAACCGCGCCACCTCCTCGTCCGAGAGGTGCAGGCGAATCGGCACGCTGTCGAAGCTGCGGCGCGACTTGATGGTGCGGATCAGCTCCGGGATGTCATCGGCCTGCAGGAGACCGAGCCCGGCGAGGCGGTGCAGCGACTCCTTGAGGTTCGGCACCTCGTCGGGAATCAGCTCCAGCTGGAAGGTGGGCTGGTTGGAGGCGATCACCTCGCCGTTGCGGTCCAGGATGAGGCCGCGCGCAGCCGGAATGGGATCGGTGCGCACCCGGTTTTCCTGCGAGAGCGCGGAGTAGTAGTCGTGCCGCATCACCTGCAGCAGGTAGAGGCGGCCGAAGAGCGCCAGCGCGAGCAGCACCATCACGGCGCCGGCGAAGAGCGCGCGGCGGTCGAAGATCCGCTGCTCTCGCCAGTGGTCCTTGATGCGGACGGGAGACATCCTTCACGGGCCTGCGGCGCAAGCGCTCAAGTTCGAGGCTGATAGCTGCGCGCCAGCAGCGCCGCCGCCGCCGGCCAGATGATCGCGCCGGTGAGCGAGGGCGCCCAACGCAGCGGCGAGGTCTGCGCGTGTCCGCTCCAGCCGTCGATGGCGAAGAGGACGAACTCGTAGATCACGAGCGCCGCGAACACGATCAGCGACTGCTGGAAGATCGGCTTGGAGCGGATTCTCTGGTGCTCGCGCACGGCGAGATAGGCGAGCAGCGCCAGCGCCAGTGCGTGCTCGCCGAGCACCGGCCCCTCGAAGGCGTCGAGCAGCAGTCCGCAGAACCAGCCGAGGGCGATGCCGCCGGCGCGGGGCGCCTGGATCGACCAGTAGAGCACCGTCAGCGCGAGGAATCCGGGGCGGATGATCTCCAGCCACGAAGGCAGCGGCAGCAGCGTCAGAACGAGCGCCGCGACCACGGTCTTCAGCATCGCGATGCGCGGACTGGACACGGCGCTCACCTGGGCGATCGTTCCGGCTCTGCCGGCGGCGCCGGGGCTTTGGCGCGCGCAGCGGCGCCGCGTGCTGCGGCGGGCTTCGGGCCCGCTGCCGCTCCCGCCGACTGGTCCGCGGCTGTCGCTCCAGGCT
>DASZYK010000224.1:0-1537 GCA_035545455.1 Steroidobacteraceae bacterium | reverse complement strand
CCGCTGCGCGCAGACCAAGACGAACTTTCGGGTCTGCTCGCAAACCGCCACCGCGCGCGTGCCATGGCCGCCGGCGACGATCAGCGTGTCCACGGCGTCCGCGCGGCCGAGGGGGGATGCCTGCAGGCAGGCGCCGGATGAGCTGGCGACCGGCCCCGGTGTCGTCGCGATGACGCGCAGGGAGTAGGTGCCCGGCCGGTGGCGCTCCGCTATCTCGAAGGCCGCGAGCGGCCCGGTCGCATCGAGGATCTGGAACTGCGGGAAGACGAGAAAGGCAATGCGGCGCGGCATGGCATGAAAAGTGGGAATAACGTCATTTACGACAACAGGGTAGCGAGGCATCCTGGCACCGTCAAACCCCGGGCGCGTTCGCCCGCGGGGGTGCCGAGCGAGGAGCCATTCATGAGCGGCGATTTTCCGGTCGTGTTCGCGCTGTATCCGAACATCACCCAGCTCGATTTCACGGGTCCCTACGAGGTGTTCACGCGCGTCCCTGGAGCTCGATGCGTTCTGGCCTCGGTGGCGGGAGGCACGATCGAGGCGGACGGCGGCATGACGTTCGCCGGCGTTCGCAGACTCGAGGATCTGGAGGCCTGCGCGCTGCTGTGCGTTCCGGGCGGTCTCGGCACCGTCGGAGCGCTGCAGGACCGACGCTTTCTCGCGCAGGTGCGGCGCCTGGCGGCTTCGGCTCGATACGTGACCTCCGTCTGCACCGGCTCGCTGCTGCTCGCCGCGGCGGGACTCCTCACGGGCAGGCGCGCGGCATGCCACTGGGCCTGGCGGGATTCCCTGGCGGCATTCGGCGCCATCCCGGACCCCGCGCGCGTCGTTCGCGAGGGCAACATCATCACCGGCGGCGGAGTGACCGCGGGCATCGACATGGCGCTGACGGTGTTGGCGGAGATCGCCGGCGCGGACTACGCGCAGGCCGTTCAGCTCGGGATCGAGTACGCGCCCGCTCCGCCCTTCGACTCGGGACGGCCGGAGCGCGCACGCCCGCAGATCCTGGCGGCGGCGAGGCGGCGGTCCGATGCCGTGAGAGCGGCGCGCGATGCGGCCGTCCGGTCTGCCGCCGCGGCGCTGGCCGAGGGGCAGGCCTGAGTCACCAGCGGCGAAGCGCCGCTCATGCGTGAGGCGTGGAATCCTTCGACGCGGCTCCGTCCGGCAACCGGTACTGCTGCGCCGAGAAGCCCGGCGCCGCGAGCAATTCCGCCGCCCTCAGCCGGCGCAACAGAGAAGACGGAATGGATGTCTGACTCCGGGCCACCGCGGCCCGAGAGCGAGCGCATTTCCGCGATCACCGACACGACGGACGAGTGCGCCAGCGGAAATTGCAGCGCCGCGGCTCCGACGTTGACCTCTCCCCAGAGGCCAAGGCGGCCACCGACGCGACCGATCCGGACGTGCAGGCGTGGGAGCGTCTGATGTGGACGTTTCAACGGGCACTGCCGTGGGCGGCGCCGGGGGAGAAGTGGGTGCGGATGCAGCGGATTTTCTCCCTGAATGACATGTAGGCGCCGGCAGACACCCCGGGGCT
>DASZYK010000223.1:0-4366 GCA_035545455.1 Steroidobacteraceae bacterium | reverse complement strand
TCATGCTGGAGAGGGCCGAGAGCGCCATAGCGAGCTACGACAAAGCGATCGCGCTCGACCCAGGCAACAAGGCCTCGTATGGCGAGCGTCTGCATGCAAAAATGCAGATCGCCGATTGGCGCGATTTCGGGCCGGAAGTCGCCAGGCTCGCGCAGCGGATCGAGCGGGGCGAGGCGGTATCGAACCCCTTTGGAGTCCTCGCGCTCTACGATTCCGCGCCGCTGCAGGAGCGGGCCGCCCGCAACTGGGTGCGGGAGAGATACCCGCCCAACGCCGCGCTGCCGGCTCTGCTGCCGAAGGGCCGGCGCGAGCGGATCAGAGTCGGCTACTTTTCCGCCGATTTCCGCGAGCACGCGACCTCGTTCCTGACTGCGGAGCTGTTCGAGATCCACGATCGCTCCAGGCTCGAGCTGACCGCCTTCTCGCTGGGACCGGACACGAAGGATGGAATGAGAAAGCGCATGGAGGCGGCCTTCGATCGCTTCCTGGATGTGCGGGAGAAGTCGGATCTCGACATCGCGCGGCTCGCCAGAAGCCTGGATATCGACATCGCCGTGGATCTCGGCGGTTTCACCCGCGGCGGCCGGCCGGGCATCTTCGCCATGCGGGCCGCGCCGATCCAGGTCAGCTATCTGGGCTACCTGGGCACGATGTCGGCCGAGTACATCGACTACCTGGTCGCGGACGACACGATCGTTCCGGAGGCGCAGCGCAAGCACTATTGCGAAAGGATCGTCTATCTCCCCAGCTATCAGGTCAATGACTCCACGCGGCCCATTGCGCAGAGGCGGTTCAGCCGGCAGGAGCTCGGGCTGCCGCCGGCGGGCTTCGTTTTCTGCTGCTTCAACGCCACCTACAAGATCACGCCGGATACTTTCGACAGTTGGATGCGGATTCTCGGCAATGTCCCGGGCAGCGCTCTCTTCCTCCTGGGCGGCGGCGAGACGCTCGAGCGCAATCTGCGGCGGGAAGCCCGTGACCGGGGAATCGACGCCGCCCGCATCGTTTTCGGCGACAGACTGCCGATGCCCGACTATCTCGCCCGTTTTCGCGCCGCCGATCTCTTCCTCGATACGCTGCCGTACAACGCCGGCACCACGGCGAGCGATGCATTGTGGGCGGGCCTGCCGGTCCTCACCTGCATGGGCGAGACGTTCGCCGGCAGAGTCGGCGCCAGTCTGCTCGAGGCCGTGGGCCTGCCGGAACTCATCGCATCGACACGTGACGGATTCGAGCGCATGGCCGTCGAGCTGGCGGGCAATCCGGCTCTGATGGCCGCCATCAGGGAAAAGCTGGCGTGCGATCTTCGGACCAGGCCGTTGTTCCATACCGCCCGATCTGCCCGACACCTGGAAGCCGCCTACGGCACGATGTACGACCGCTATCAGGCGGGCCTGCCTCCCGAGGACATCCGCGTCGACACCCGATAATTCCCGCTTCTCACCCCACCGATACCGATATCACACGAAATTGACAGCGCTGTCAGCGCGTGAGATTCTGCCGCGCGATCATGAGAACAGCCAAGTACGAGCACGTCACGAGTGGGGTCGTCGAGCGCGCAGCGCGGATCACGGCTCTTGGGATCGTCATCATGGGCCTCTCCGCCGGTGCCCGTGTGCATTGCGCGGAGGCACCCGCGGTCATACACCCGGAGCTCTGGCCGCAGACCAGGCCGCAGCTGCCTGCGGACCCCGCGCTCGAGCGCAAGGTGAGCGATCTCCTCACCCACATGACGCTGGAGCAGAAGGTCGGACAGCTCATCCAGGGCGATATCTCGACCCTCACGCCCGCGGACCTGCGCCGCTACCCGCTCGGCTCGGTTCTCAACGGCGGCAACTCCAAGCCCGGCGGCAACACGCTGGCGCCGCCCTCGGCGTGGCTCACGCTCGCCAACCGGTTCTATCTCGCGTCGATGGCCTCATCGCACGGATCCCGCCCCATTCCCGAGATCTGGGGCATCGACGCCGTGCACGGCAACAACGATGTCGTCGGCGCGACGATCTTCCCGCAGAACATCGGCCTCGGCGCCGCGCACGACCCGGCGCTGATGCGCCTCATCGGCGGGGCGACCGCGGAGGAAGTCCGCGCGATCGGGCTCGACTGGACCTTCGGGCCGACCCTCGCCGTCGTCAGCGACGACCGCTGGGGACGGACGTACGAGAGCTATTCGCAGGACCCGGCGATCGTCCGCGAGTACGCGCGCGCCATGGTGTTAGGCCTTCAGGGCGAGCCCGGCACGCCGCAGTTCCTGGATGCGCGCCACGTGATCGCCACCCCGAAGCATTATCTCGGTGACGGCGGCACCCACGGCGTCGACCAGGGCGACAACACGGAGAGCGAGACGCGCCTGCGCGACAACGACGGCGCGGGTTACCCCGTGGCGATCGAGGCCGGCGCGCAGTCGGTCATGGTCTCCTTCTCGAGCTGGCACGGCATCAAGATGACCGCCAATCATGGCCTGCTCACGGAAGTGCTCAAGGACCGCTGGCACTTCGATGGCTTCACGGTCGGCGACTGGAACGCGCACGGTCAGGTGCCGGGCTGCACGGACACGAGCTGCCCCCAGGCGGTCGACGCCGGGCTCGACATGTTCATGGCGCCGACCGGCTGGAAGCAGCTCTACGCCAACACCCTGGAGCAGGTCCGCTCCGGGCGGATTCCGCGGTCGCGGCTCGATGACGCGGTGCGGCGGATCCTCAGGGTGAAGCTGCGCGAGCACCTCTTCGAGGAAGGGCCGCCCGCCTCCCGGCCGCTCGCCGGACACTTCGATCTACTCGGCTCGCCGGCGCATCGCGCCATCGCCCGCCGCGCCGTGCGCGAGTCGCTGGTGCTCCTCAAGAACGAGAATCATCTGCTGCCGCTCGCGCCCCGCGAGCGGGTGCTCGTCGCCGGCGACGGCGCCGACAACATCCCGAAGCAGTGCGGCGGCTGGACGCTCACCTGGCAGGGCTCGGGCACCACCAACCAGGACTTCCCGCATGGCGAATCGATCTGGCGCGGCATCGAGCAGGCCGTGCGCGCCGCGGGCGGCGAGGCGCAGCTCAGTCCCGATGGCACCTTCAAGCGCAAGCCCGACGTGGCGATCGTCGTCTACGGCGAGAATCCCTACGCGGAGTTCCAGGGCGATGTGCCCAACCTCGCCTTCAGCCCCACCGACGATGCTGATCTGAAGCTCCTGCAGCGCCTGCGCGCGGCCGGAATTCCGGTGGTGTCCGTCTTCCTCTCCGGCCGCCCCCTGTGGGTGAACCCGGAGCTCAACGCCTCGAGCGCCTTCGTGGCGGCGTGGCTGCCGGGCTCCGAGGGCGGCGGCGTCGCCGATGTCCTCTTCCGCAAGCCAGACGGCGCGGTCCGCTACGATTTCCGCGGCAAGCTGTCCTTCTCGTGGCCGCGCACGCCGCTGCAGTTCGGCAGCGACACGCCCGGCCGGACTCTCTTCCCATTGGGCTACGGCCTGCGTGATGCCAGCAACGGCCATCTGCCGCGGCTGCCCGAGGCTTCCGGCCTGCCTTC
The DNA here is from genome assembly GCA_035545455.1 of Steroidobacteraceae bacterium. Classification (GTDB taxonomy): domain Bacteria; phylum Pseudomonadota; class Gammaproteobacteria; order Steroidobacterales; family Steroidobacteraceae; genus 13-2-20CM-66-19. The sequence continues at coordinate 856 of DASZYK010000223.1, read as the reverse complement.
CGCGGCGCTCGTCGACAGCAACGTGTTCTTCGCATCCGGCCGCGCCGGCTCCGGCTGGCACTGGGCGGTGGCCGACGATGCCGGCGCCACTCCCCTCCCACGCGGCGTCGGAAAATCCGACAGCGGGCGGTTGACCCTCGTGTCAACTGACAGGGCGAAGCAGGAAGATGCGCGGCAACTGCGCTGGTCGGGCGGTCACGCGACCGCCGAAATCACAGGCGCCATACCCGTCGACCTCATGCGGCAGAGCAACGGTCAGATGGCTCTCGGCTTCGACTACCGGGTCGAGGAAGCGCCGAGCGATGCGGTGACCGTCGGCATGGGCTGCGGCGCCTCCTGCGGCGGCACCCTGCCCATCACGCAGATCCTGCGCTCCGCGCCCGCGGGGCGTTGGCAACACCTCGCCATTGCGCTCTCCTGCTTCGCCTCCGCCGGCGAGAACATGAGCCGCGTCTGGACGCCTTTCACGCTGCAGACGAGCGGCAAGCTGACCCTCGGGCTCGCCAACATCCGCCTGGAGACCGGAGCGGCGGGCGCCGCGCCCTGCCCGCGCTAGCCGCGCATCGCCGGCAAGTGGTCCACTGCCAAAGGGATAATGGACCAGTACGCGGGGTGCTCTGCGCCGTAGTATCCGCGCGGTGCGGGTCACTCGGGTTGGATCGATGCGGCACAATTCTTCGCTGACGGGCGGCGCCGTCATGGGGCTGGCGATCGCCGGCCTCGGCGCGTTGGGAATCGTGAGCGGCGATTTCGCGATGGTCTGGCAGCCGGTCCCGGCCGGCCTGCCGGGCCGTGAGGTCCTCGCCTATCTCTTCGCCGTCGTCGCCCTCGCGGGCGGGGCCGGCCTGCTGTGGGA
>DASZYK010000222.1:0-3154 GCA_035545455.1 Steroidobacteraceae bacterium | reverse complement strand
ACCTTCCCTGCATTGCCGCCAATCCCGCCTTCGTGCTCACGGCTGCCGCAAGCCGCAATGCACAGGTGCCGGGCATCGCTAATTTCCGCACGCTCGAGCAGATGCTCGATGGCGCGCCCGAGCTCGATGCGATCGCCATCTGCACTCCGACACAGCTCCATTACCAGGCTGCGAGGCTCGCCCTGGAGCGGGGCAAGCACGTGCTCATGGAGAAGCCGCCGTGCACTTCGCTCGCGCAGCTGCGGCATCTGCAGCAGCTCGCGAGCGCCGCGCAGCGCACGCTTTATCAGACCTGGCACTCCCGGCATGCGCCGGGAGTGGCCTCTGCCGCCCGGCTGCTCGAAGTCCGCCGCCTGCGGCGCGTGCGGGTCACGTGGAAGGAGGATGTGCTCAGGTGGCATCCCGGCCAGAGGTGGATCTGGCAGGCCGGTGGGCTCGGCGTTCTGGATCCAGGGATCAACGCGCTGTCGATTCTGACGCGGCTGATCGCCGAGCCGATCTTCCCGCGCTCGGCGGTGCTCCTGGTCCCCGCGAATCTCGAAGCGCCCATCGCGGCCGAACTCGACCTCCTGACGGCCGGAGGAATGGAGATCGCCGTCTCGCTCGATTTTCGCCACACCGGCCCGCAGACCTGGGATATCGATTTCGAGACCGACCAGGGTCCCTTCAGGCTCTCGGCCGGAGGTGGAACGCTGACGGTCGGCGGTGAGCCGGCGTCGGGCGAGCCCGGAGAGCTGCACGGCGAGTACACCTCGATCTACCGCGCCTACGCGGAATTGATCTCGGCCGGCCGATCCGAGGTCGACGCGCGCCCGCTCGAGCTCGTCGCCGATATCTTCCTCACCGGCAGGCAGGTCGCCGCGGCGCCGTTCGAGGAGCCGCGCTCGTAAGCCCGGCTGCCCGGGCGCTATTGGACGGATGGCCACCCGTCCGAATCGAACTGCAGATAGTTCATGCCGAGCGTCGGTGTGCCGTTGTTCGCGCCGTCATAGTAGTGATAGACCATCACGGGCCGAGAGCGAACCAGCAGCACGCTCTCGCCGCCCGGGCCGTAGATCGTGCCGTGCGTGCTGAGCAGGATCGTGCCCCCGCCGTCCATGAGGTCGAGGCCGCCGCGATCGTGGAACGGTCCCGTCGGGCTGGTTGAGCGACCCACGATGATGCGATAGGTGCTGTCGATGCCCTGGCAGCAGACATCGATCGACGCGAAATAGTAGAAGTACAGCGTGCCACCAGCCGTATAGGGGAAGATGAAGGATCCTTCCTCGCCCGCGCCCCGCTTCGCGATATCGTAGAGCGTTGGGCTCGAGGCGAGCGGCAGCCCGGTGGACGGATCGAGCTGCAGGACGTGAATCCCGTCGTGCCAGGAGCCGAAGGTGAGCCACCAGTGGCCCGTGCCATCGATGTAGGGCGCAGGATCAATCGCGTTGAAGGTCGTCGTGCAACCTGACGCCGTACCGCAGGAGGAGATGACCTTTCCCGCATCCGTCCACGGCCCGCTCGGCGAGGTGCTGGTCGCCAGGGCGATGACCGCCGCCGACTGATCGGCATCGATCGTGGAGGGTGGGTCGTAGGTCGGGACCGCGTAATACTGATAGTACGTGCCGCCGGCGTACATGACGCTCGGCGCCCAGATGTCGGTTCGCCCGTTCGCCCCGGTCGTGTTCTCACTGGCCCACCAGCTGAAATCCGGCAGGATGTCACCCGCGCTGACCGCCGAGAATGTGGCCATATCGGGCGAGCTGGCCAGGGTGTTGTGCGTGCCGTAAAGCCAGAAGACACCTGATGCGTCCTGTATCATGTCCGGGTCGTGGACCTGGATGCCGCTGCCGGTCACGGCGATCGGCGCCGGATAGGCCAGATCCGGGGTCACAGTGACCGTCCATTCCTGCGGCTTGGAGGCGCTGTCGCGCGTCGCCTGAGCAATGGCGCCCGAAGCGTCGCTTTGCAGGTAAAGACCGCTGTTGACGTTCTCGATCGCGTAGTTGCCGTCGGAGAGCTCGTAGAACGACCACAAGTGATCGTTCGTACCGCTGTCCGCCCACTGCACGGCCGGGGCACCAGCCGAAGTCGAGGCGCCGGTGATGCCGATCACCTGGTGAGTCAGCATGTTCTCGACGTTGAACTCTCCCGAGCCCATCGGCATGGCGTGCCAGCGCTGCGCGCTCGAGCCGTCGTCCGCCGCCGTGACGATGGCGGCGCCCGCCGTCTGACTCCCGCCGGCCACACCCAGAGTCCCACCGGTCGAGGCATTGACGATCTTGAGCTGGTGGCCGCTGTCCATGCCGGCGAGAGTGGGCGCAGCCGTGCCGGAGGAACCGCCGCCCGAGCCGCCGCCACCGCAGCCGGAAAGGGCCGCGCCCAGTGCGAGCGCAGCCGCCAGGAACGCGATCACCCGGGCACGGGTGTGAGCAGCAGGCACAGGCATGGATTCCCCGTCGAGCAGGTGGCGCCACGATTTATTGTCTGAGTATTAATATTCTCAGACAATATTCAGCGGCATGCAATAGCGGTCCCGCCAACACGCCGGCGTGGAGCGGATGGCCGGCCACCCGGCCGCCGTCTCGTGCTATTATTGTCTTAGTTATTCAGACGGCACATCGCGCCCCAGTGAGATCGAGCAAGCAGCGACCGAAGCCAGCGAGGACCCTGAGGGCCCCGGCCAGCTTCGAGGGTGACCGGGCGCTGCGGCTGCACGGTACCATCGCCCGCGACATCGGGGTGCGGATCGTGTCGGGCAGGATCGCTCCCGGCCGGGTGCTGGACGGCGAAATCGAGGCGAGCGAGCGGCTGAACGTATCGCGCACGGCCTATCGCGAGGCCGTCCGCATCCTCGCGGCCAAGGGTCTGATCGAGTCGCGGCCGAAGATCGGCACCCGTGTGAGCGAGCCGCGCTTCTGGCACCTTCTGGACCCCGACGTGATCTCGTGGATTTTCAGCGGCACGCCCGACGAGCGGCTGTTGAGTGGACTCTTCGAGCTGCGCACCGTGGTGGAGCCGGCCGCCGCGGCGCTCGCGGCCCGGCGGCGCACGGCGGAGCAGCTGCAGGTCATGCGCCAGGCCCTCGATACCATGGCGGCCACCTCGCTGGCGGTCGACGAGGGTCAACAGGCGGACTGCCTCTTTCACACGGCGCTCCTCGAAGCGTCCGGGA
>DASZYK010000221.1:0-21889 GCA_035545455.1 Steroidobacteraceae bacterium | reverse complement strand
GAGCACGTATCCGGAGCCGCGCACGGTATGGATGAGGAGCCGGTCGACGCCGCGATCGATGGCCTGGCGCAGACGGCTGATGTGCACGTCGACGAGGTTGCTCTGCGGGTCGAAATGCAGATCCCAGACCCCCTCGAGCAGCATGGTGCGGGTGACCACCTGTCCCTCGTGCCGCATCAGGAACTCGAGCAGCTTCTGCTCGCGGGCGGTGAGCTCGATCTCCCGGCCCCCGCGCGTGACCTTGCGGCTGAGGAGGTCGAATTCCAGGTCCGCCACCCGGAGCACGGTCGCCTCGGCGGCGCTCGGACGGCGGCGCAGCAGCGCTTCGATCCGCGCCAGGAGCTCGGCGAAAGCGAACGGCTTGGTGAGATAGTCATCGCCCCCCGCCTTGAGACCGCGGATGCGGTCATCGACCGTGCCGAGGGCGCTCAGCACCAGGACCGGGATATCCAGCCGCGCGCGACGCAGCTGTTGAATGATGGCCAGGCCGTCGATGTGCGGCAGCATCCGGTCGGTGACGATCAGGTCGTACCTGCCGGCGAGGGCGCGGGACAGCCCCTCACGGCCATCGGCGGCGTGATCGACCGTGTAGCCGCTCTCCCGCAGTCCCTTTACGAGGACGCGGGCGGCCTCCGTATCGTCCTCGATGAGCAGGATGTGCACGGGGCGGCAATGTACAGCAGCCGCCATCGGGCTGCGCGGGTAGCCGCAGGCCAGGGAGGTGCCCGCCGCCGCAGGCGGCGAGGGGCGGGCAAAGGTGCGCCCTCTGCGCGCCGCGGACCGGGCCGGGCAGGATGCCCGGATCCGGCCCTCAGGAGGCAGCCGCCGTCTGCTGCTCGGCGCCCTGCAGCCGTCCGATGAGGGTGCGCAGGAATACGCGGTTGAAGCGCAGCTGGCAGGATGCGGAGACCTGCTCGAGCAGCGTGGAGCTCACCTTGAGCACCGTCACGGCGCTCGAGGCGCGGATGGTGGCGGTCCGCTTGGCGCCGGGCACGTAGCTCGCCTCGCCGAAGCAGTCGCCCATGTCGAGCGCGCCGATGCGCCGCCCGTGCCGCTCGACCGCGCAGCCGCCCGAGACCAGGATGTAGAAGCGGTCGTCCATCTCCCCTTCCTTGACGATCTCCTCGCCTTCCGAGTAGCTCTGCCAGCTGCTCGCGCGCAGGACTTCCCAGATCTCCGCGTGGGAGAACTCATGGAAGAATTTCAGGCGCCGCAGGACTCCGAACTGCTCCTGGCGGTCGATGCGCGCGTTGGCCTCGCGCAACCGCTGGTGCACCCGGGTCAGGTCGGCGGCGAAATCGAGCCCGCTCTTGTAGCGCTTCGCGGCCTCCTTCTGCAGCGCGGTCGCCACGACGTTCTCCAGCTCTTCGGGCACATCCTTGCGCAGCGTGTGGATCGGGGGCGGTGTGGCGTAGACGATCTGGTGCAGCAGCTTCTGCAGGTTGCCGGCGCGGAACGGGCGCGACCCCGTCAGCAGCTCGTACATCACCGCGCCGAGCGAGTAGAGGTCGGAGCGGTTCGTGAGCTCCAGGCTCTGCACCTGCTCCGGGGACATGTAGGAGGGGCTGCCCGCGATGCCCTCGATGCGCGAGATCTCCGAATCCGACACCAGCGCGATGCCGAAGTCGATGATGCGCACGTCGCTGTCCTGCGTGAGCATGATGTTGGAAGGCTTGATGTCGCGGTGAATGACGCCGCGTGTATGCGCGTAGTGCAGCGCCTTGGCGCACTTGAAGATGATCTCGACGGTGTCGTCGATCCGCAGAAGGTTGTCCGGGCGGCAGTAGGCCGCGAGCGTGCGCGCCCCGTGCACGTGCTCCATGACGATGTAGCAGCGGCCGCTCTCCTCACCCGCGTCGTAGATCGGCAGGATGTGCGGATGCTGCAGCATTCCGACCAGGTGCGCCTCGGAGAGAAACATCTTGCGCGCCACCCGCGCGCGCTCGGCGTCGGCGCCCGGGTCCATGTTGTAGACCTTGATCGCGACGTCGCGCCCGTAATAGGCGTCATGGGAGAGGTACACGACTCCGGTGCTGCCGCGCCCCACCTCCTTGATGACCATGTACTTGCCGATCCTCTCGGGCGTGCCGCGCGCGGCGGCCTTGGGCAAAGCTGTCGGTCCTTTGGCGGGTACGGGCATGAGTCGCGGGGCAGATCGTGGAACGCGCGACAGGATACGGACTGAGGCCGCGGGCGACTGTGATGCATTACCTCCGGGCGCGCGATCGGTGCGCGCCGCATCACCGCGGGTCGCCGCGACTTGACATAACCGACGCTCAGTCGGATGTCATGAAGTGATCGTAGCCGGAATGCGAGAAACTGATCACGGTGCCGTCGCGAAGAACGTCCGCGCCGGGCGTTTCCCGCAGCGTGCCGATGCGGCTGTAGCCCCAGCGCTCGGGCGGCAGCTCCGCGAGCAGCCTGCCGACGCGCGCCGGATGCACGGCGAAGCACAGCTCGTAATCGTCGCCGCCGGTCAGCGCGAGCTCACGCGCACGTGCCTCGCCCACCGCCCGCTCCAGCGGCTCGGACACCGGCACCTCGCCGTACTCGATGTGCACGCCGCAGCCGCTCGCACGCGCCAGCTTCGCCGCATCCGCGAGCAATCCGTCGGACACATCGATGCAGGCGCTGGCGTGACCACGCAGACACTCCCCGAGCGCCACCCGCGGAGCGGGGTACAGGAAGCGCTCGCGCAGATAGGCTGCCGCCTCGCCCGCGGCCTCGAGCCTGCCCTGCTCGATGGCGAGGCCGGCGGCCGCGTCGCCGGGAGTCCCCGAGACGAAGAGCGCATCGCCCGCCCTGGCGCCCGAGCGCAGCAGCGCGGACGAGCGCGGCACGTGCCCGAGGATCTGCACAGTGACGCAAAGCGGCCCGGAAGTCGTATCCCCGCCGACGAGCGCGACGTCGTGAGCGCGTGCCAGCGCGGACATGCCCGCCGCAAACTCCGACAGCCAGGCCTCGTCCGCCTCCGGCAGGGTCAGCGCGAGGAGCGCCCACGCGGGCCGCGCGCCCATGGCCGCCAGATCGCTCAGGTTGACAGCAAGCGCTCTATGACCGACGGACGCGGGCGGCGAACCATGCGGAAAATGCACGCCGTCGACCAGGCTGTCCACGGCGGCGGCCAGCTCCATGCCCGCGGGACACTCGAGGATCGCCGCGTCATCGCCCACGCCGACGCGGACATCGGCTCGCCTCGCGCCGACGCCACGGAAGTACCGGTCGATGAGATCGAATTCCGACAGCGGCACGAGGTCAGTGCTCGTCGGGACGAAGCGCACGGGCCGCGCGATCCAACACCGCGTTGACGTACTTGTGGCCGTCGGTGGCGCCGAAGCGTTTCGCCAGAGTCACCGCCTCGTTGATCGCGACCCGGTACGGCACATCCTGGCGGTGACGCAGCTCATAGAGCCCGATCAGCAGGATGGCGTGCTCGATCGGATCGAGCAGCGCGGGGCCGCGATCGGCCCATGACGACAGATCCGCATCGAGCGCCTCGCGTGCCCGCCATACTCCCTCGACGAGCTCGCGGAAATACTCGCGGTCGGCGCGCGGCATGTCCTGCGCATCGCCGAACTCCTGGATGAGGTCCTGCCAGGGACACTCGTTGAGCTGCCAGCGATACAGCGCCTGCAATGCGAGCTTGCGCGCCACTGAGCGTTGACTGGAAAGCGTTCGCGCGGAGGGGTCGGTCGGCATCGTCGGCGGTCGTCGGAAGCGGGAGGGTCAGGCGGAGAGGCGCGCCATGAGGCTCGCCATCTCCAGCGCCGCGGCCATCGCTTCGCCGCCCTTGTTGTCACCGCTGGTGGCGGCGCGCTCGAGCGCCTGCTCCACGGTCTCGACGGTGAGGACGCCGAAGATGATGGGAACGCCGGTTTCCAGGCTCGCAAGCTGCAGTCCGCGCGCGCATTCGCCCGAGACGTACTCGAAATGGGGTGTGTCCCCGCGGATGACGCAGCCGAGCGCCACGACCGCGTCGTAACGGCCCGACAACGCCAGTCTGCGCGCGGTCACGGGCAGCTCGAACGCGCCGGGCACCCGCGCGATCAGCAGGTCCTCCGCCGGACCGCCCCGCTCCAGCCAGGCCGCGGTCGCGCCCTTGAGGAGACTCGCGACGATGAAATCGTTGAACCTCGCCGCGACGATCGCGACCTTGCGGCCGCGCGCAACGGTGTCCCCTTCGAGAATGCGAGGGGCGGTCAAACGTCCTCTCCGACGTAGCTGTCGATCTCCAGGCCGAAGCCCGAGATGCCGTGGATCTGCTTCGGTGCGGACAACACCCGCATCCGCCGCACGCCGAGGTCCTTCAGGATCTGCGCGCCGACGCCGAAGGTCCGCAGCACCTCGCCGTCGCGTCTCACGCCCGGAGCGCCGGGTGCCGGCTCCGGCTCGGCATCCCCGCCGCTCGCCGCGGCCAGCGATCGCACCGACTCGAGCAGATTGTCCGGCGACTCGCGGTCGCGCAGGATTACGACGACGCCGCTGCCGGCGCGGGCAATGCGCTCCATCGCCGCCCGCAGCGTCCACGCCAGGGGGTCGGCACGGATGCCAAGGAGGTCCCGCAGGGGATCCACCACGTGGACTCTCACCAGAGGAGGCTCGTCGCCCCGCAGCTTCCCGCGCGTCAGGGCGAGATGGACGTCCTGGCTCACGCGGTCCTCGTAAGCGTACAGCGTGAACTCGCCGAGCTCCGTCTGGACGGGCTGCGTGCTCACCCGCTCGACGGAGCGCTCGTTGCGCAGCCGGTAGCGGATGAGATCGGCGATGGTTCCGATCTTCAGCCCGTGACGCCTGGCGAACTCCTCGAGCTGCGGCCGCCGTGACATCGTGCCGTCATCGTTCATCAGCTCGCAGATCACGCCCGCCGGCTGCAGTCCGGCCAGGCGGCAGAGGTCGACGGCCGCCTCCGTGTGGCCCGTCCTGACGAGCACCCCGCCGCGACGGGAGCGCAGCGGGAAGATGTGACCGGGGCGGGCGAAGTCCTGCGGCTTCGAGCGCGCGTCGGCCAGCGCGCGGATGGTGGCTGCCCGGTCGCTCGAGGAAACCCCGGTCGTCGTGCCGGCGCGCAGGTCCACCGAGACGGTGAAGGCGGTGCGGTGCGACTCGCTGTTGCTGGCGACCATCTGCGGCAGGTCGAGGCGGGTCAGCCCATCCTCCTCCATGGGGACGCAGATGATGCCGCTCGCATGGCGGATCATGAACGCAACCGCTTCCGGGGTCGCGAGCTCGGCCGCCATGATGAGATCGCCTTCGTTCTCGCGGTCCTCATCGTCCATGACGATGACCATGCGCCCGGCCCTGAGGTCCGCGACGAGCTCCTCGACGGAATTCAGGCCCGCAGAGCCGGCCGGTGGGGTCGGCTTGCCGGAAATGGGCAGGACTTTGGACATGGGGACGCCTCGAGGTAGGTGCCCGATTATACCTGGGTGGTTTCGGCACCCGCCCCTAATGCCGCTTCAGCTGCCGCAGCAGCGGCAATACGGACTGCTCGAGCGCCCGCCGGGAAACGCCGGAAGGCCCCTCGGCCTGAAGCTGCGCGCGGATCACGCCTTTCGCATCGATCACGTAGGTGACCGGAACGGCGATCGGCACGCCGAAGCCGTTCACCCGCGCCGCGCTCGCCAGCGCTCCCGGATAACTGAACTGCCGCATCACCTGACGCACCCGGGCGGCATCCGGCGCCTCGTCGATGCTCAGGCCGAGGAGGTCGAGCCCGCGCGAGTGATAGCGGCGGTAGAAGGCATCGAGCGTCGGCATCTCGCTGCGGCAGGGCGAGCACCACGTGGCCCAGACATTCACCAGCACTACCTTGCCGCGCAACCTCGCGAGGTCGAACTCGTGGCCGTCCAGCTCCGGGACCATGAGCGCCGGAGCCGGCTGGCCCACCGCGGGCTGCGCGGCCACGAGCGCGGGCGGAGCCGCTGCGATTAACGGCGCCGCCAACACCAGGCGCCACAGAGGGAACGTCGCGAATGCACGCGGCCGCGGCTTCGGCATATCAGCCTCCAGAAATGCGTCCGCGCCAATGCTGCCACAGAACGTTGTCGCCGCGGCACGCCCCGGCTCGTCGCCGCTGCCGCTCGTCGAGACGCGGGCCGGACGTCTCAGCCTGATCCCACGGAGTCCGCCAGAAGCCGCTCGGCATATCGAGCCATCTGATCCACCTCGATATTGACGCGCGCGCCCACGGTGAGCGAGCCCAGCGTCGTGACCACCTGCGTGTGCGGAATGAGGTTGATGCCGAACACGGCGCCGCGCACGTCGTTGACGGTAAGACTCACTCCATCGACGGCGACGGACCCCTTGCGGGCGATGTACCGCGCAAGCTCCGCGGGCACTTCGATTTCGAGGCGAGTGGAGCGCGCATCTCCCGCCTTCGAGGTGACACGTCCCACGCCATCCACGTGTCCCGACACCAGATGCCCGCCCAGCGGGTCTCCCGCTCTGAGCGAAGGCTCCAGGTTGACCGTGGCGCCGGCGGCAAGCTCACCCAGCGTGGTCAGAGAGAGGGACTCGCGCGATACGTCCGCCGCGAACCGGCGCCCGTGGAGCTCCACCGCAGTCAGGCAGCAGCCCTGCACGCAGATGCTGTCGCCGATGCGTATCCCGCCCGGATCGAGCTTGTCGAGCTCGATCACGATCCGCTCGTCACCGCCGCGCGGCTCGCGCGAGATCACTCTGCCGACGTCCTGAACGATACCCGTGAACACCCGCGCCTCTCCTCTACTCGAGCGGCCGCAGCCGCACACGCAGGTCCTCGCCGACCTGCCTCGATTCGACGATCCTGAATCCGGGCGCGCTCGGGAGCTCGCGCAGCTCGCCGAGCTCGACCAGCGGCCGCGCCTGCGGGCCGAGCAGCTTGGGGGCGATGTAGACGAGCAGCTCGTCGGCCAGCGATTGGCCCAGCAACGCCCCGGCCAGCCGGGCGCCGGCTTCCACCCATACCTCGTTGAGCTCACGGCGGCCGAGCAGATCGAGCACCGCTGCGAGATCGAGACCATCACCGCCGGCCCGCGGCACCTCTTCGACGATAGCGCCGCGCGATGCAAACTGCGCGCGGCGAGTCGCCCGCTCCGCACCGGGATCTCCGCGATCCGCGCCGGTCAGAATCATCACCTTCCCTCCGACGCTGAGCAGCCGTGCTTCCAGTGGCATCCGCAGTTGCGTGTCGAGCACCACGCGCATCGGCTGAGCGCGAGATGGGCCCGGCAACCTGATGTCCAATCTGGGATCGTCCGCCAGCACCGTACCAATGCCCGTCAGGATTGCCGAGCTGCGGGCGCGCCAGTGCTGCACGTCCTCCCGGGCAGCCGGACCGGTGATCCATTGACTGGCCCCGTTGGCGAGCGCGGTGCGCCCATCGAGGCTCATGGCGAGCTTGACACGCACCCAGGGTCTGCCGGAGCGCATCCGCTTGAAGAAACCCGGATTCAGATCGGCGGCCTCGTCTTGCAGCAGCCCGGACTCGACTGCCACTCCCGCCCGCCGCAACGCCTCCGCTCCCCGGCCGCTCACCCGCGGGTTGGGGTCCTGCGAAGCGAAAACGACGCGCGCCACCCTCGCGGCGATGAGCGCATCGACACAGGGCGGAGTGCGGCCGTGGTGACTGCACGGCTCCAGCGTGACGTACACGGTTGCGCCGGCCCCTCTGGGACCGGCAGCACGCAGAGCGTTGATTTCCGCGTGCGGCTCACCTGCCCGCTCGTGCCAGCCCTCGCCCACGACCTCCTCGTCCTGCACGATGACACACCCGACCCGCGGATTCGGGTGCGTCGTCTCGAGGCCGCGCTCGGCCAGGGCGAGCGCGCGAGCCATCATTCGCCGGTCAAATTCCGTGAGCATGGCCCGATGGCCTCACTTGCGTCCCTCCCCTTCGCGGGGCTCTTCCGTCGACGGCGACTCCGGCGGCAGCAGCGAAAGCTGGTCGCGATCCTGAGCCGGCTGTCGCCTCGCGGCGCTCTTCTTCTCCCGCTCGCGTTGCGCGGCGTCGCGCTGGCCGCGGAGCTTGCGGATTTCCTCGTGGAAGGCCTCGACATCCTCGAAATGCCGGTAGACGGACGCGAAGCGCACGTAGGCCACTTCATCGAGCTGCCGCAGCTCTTCCATCACGAGCTCGCCGATCACTCGCGAGTGCACCTCCCGATCGCCGAGGGCGCGGACCTTGTGCGCGATGCGGCTCAAGGCTTCATCGACCTGCGCGCGCGGGACGGGGCGCTTCTCGAGCGCCTTCTCCATCCCCGAGCGGAGCTTGCTCTCGTCGAAAGGCTCGCGAGTGCGGTCGCCCTTGATGACCATGGGCATGACCAGCTCCGCGGTCTCGAAGGTGGTGAACCGCTCACCGCACGCGAGGCACTCGCGCCGGCGGCGGATCTGACGCCCCTCGCCCGCGAGGCGGGAGTCGGTGACCTTGGTCTCGATGTGACCGCAGAACGGGCAGTACACGGATTTGCTCGGTTGGCCGCAACCCCGCGCGGAGCCCGGCCCTGTTACTCGCCGTACACGGGGAAGCGCCGGCAGAGCTCGAGCACCTGCGCCCGCACCCGGTCCACGGCGGCATCCGCGCCGTCCTCATCCAACACGTCGGCGATGAGGTCCGCCACCTGCTCGACCTCGCGCTCCTTGAAGCCGCGGGTGGTCGCGGCCGGAGTGCCGATCCGAAGGCCGCTCGAGACCGCGGGCGGACGCGGGTCGTTGGGCACGGCGTTCTTGTTCACCGTGATATTGGATTTTCCCAGGGCGGCGTCGGCCTCCTTTCCCGTGATCGTGCGGCCGATGAGGCTCACCAGGAAGAGATGGTTGTCGGTGCCGCCCGAGACGATCTGATAGCCGCGGCGGACGAGCCGCGCGGCCATGGCGCGGGCATTCGCCAGAACCTGCCGCTGGTAATCCTTGAACTCCGGCTGCAGCGCCTCGAGCAGCGCCACCGCCTTGGCGGCGATGACGTGCATGAGCGGCCCGCCCTGTGTTCCGGGAAAGATCAGCGAGTTGAGCTTCTTCGCGATCTCCTCGTTCTCGCGCGCCAGGATGAGGCCGCCGCGTGGCCCGCGCAGCGTCTTGTGCGTGGTGGTGGTGACCACATCCGCGTGCGGAATGGGATTGGGATAGATGCCCGCCGCGACGAGGCCCGCCACGTGCGCCATGTCGACCACGAGGTACGCGCCGACGCTCTTGGCGATCTGCGCGAAGCGGGCCCAGTCGATCACGCGCGAGTACGCGGAGAAGCCCGCGATGATCATCTTCGGGCGGTGCTCCTCGGCCAGGCGCCGCACCTGCTCGTAATCGATCTCCCCGGTGTCGGGGCGGATCCCGTACTGCGCGGCACGGAAGAACTTGCCCGAGAAGTTGACGCGGGCGCCGTGGGTGAGATGTCCGCCGTGATCGAGGCTCATGCCGAGGATGGGATCGCCCGGCTGCACGAGCGCGTAGTAAGCGGCGGCGTTCGCCTGCGATCCGGAGTGCGGCTGCACATTGGCATAGGCCGCGCCGAACAGCTTCTTCGCGCGGTCGATGGCGAGCTGCTCGGCGATGTCGACGTACTCGCAGCCGCCGTAGTAGCGCTTGCCGGGATAGCCTTCCGCGTACTTGTTCGTGAGGACGGAGCCCTGCGCCTCGAGCACGCGCGGGCTCACGTAGTTCTCCGAGGCGATGAGCTCGACGTGGTCCTCCTGACGGCGCCGCTCGCCCTCGATCGCGCGGGAGAGCTCGGGGTCGAAGCTGCGGATATCCAGGCTCTTGGAGAACATTCGTGGGCCCTGTCGAGGACGGCGGAAGGAGCCCGGGATTGTACCGGAAGCCCTTTGCCTTGACTGGTCCGGACACGACCGCGGCCTGCCGGGCGGCGACGCGCGGCCGAGAACCCGCCGCGGGAGTCAGCGCGCCGGCGCGCTCACCAGGCTCTCCACGACTGAATTCCAGGCGCTGGCGATATTGGCGCGATCGTATCCGCCGCCGCCGAGCGCGAGCACGCGCCCGTGGCCGAGCCTGTCGGCGAGGGTCACGAGATCGCTGGCCGCCCGGCCGTGGGCGCGCGGCGAGAGACGCAGATGCGTGAGCGGGTCGCCCTCGATGCTGTCCGCTCCGCACTGGAGAATGAGGAACTCCGGCTCGAAGCGCTCCAGATGCGAGATCACCCGCGGCCAGACCGCATCGAACACCGAGTCATCGGCGCCCGGCGGCAACGGCACGTTGAGCTTGGTTCCCTCGGCTTCGCCGCGGCCCGTCTCCTCCGCCGCGCCGGTTCCCGGATAGAGGTATCTGCCATCCTCATGCAGATCGGCGAATATCACCGCGGCGTCGCTTTCGAAGGCGTAGAAGACACCGTCGCCGTGATGCGCGTCGATGTCCACGTAGGCGACCCGCCCAAGACCGAACCGGCTGCGCAACAGCTCTATGGCGACGCCGCAGTCGTTGAAGACGCAGAAGCCCGCCGCGTGGTCGCGCCCGGCGTGATGGAGTCCCGCGATCGGCACGAAAGCGCGGCGGATTCCGCCGCTCATGATGCCCTCTGCCGCCGTCAGGGTCGCGCCGACGACGCAGGCCGCGGCTTCGTACACGCCGCGGAAGGCCGGCGTGTCACCCCCGTCCAGATAGCCTTGCCCGCCGGCGGAGCGCTCCCGCACGAAATCGAGATAGCGCACGGTGTGAAAGGCCCGCAGCTCCTCATCCGAGGCATCGCGCGGCTCGAGCACGCGCACCTTGCGATCGAGCGCCCGCGCCCCAAACTCCCGCAGGAACGCCGCATGACGGTCGGGTCCGAACGGATGGCCGTCACCGAAGCCGTAGCGAGCTAGACGCTCGCCGGCTATCACCACGACATTGTCGCCCATGGGACCTCTGAGATCCGCTTACGCGAGTACGAGCGCGCTTTCCGCGGCACTTGCTCCGGCGAGGCGGGCCTCGGAGCGAGGCTGAAACCCGCGTCGCGAGCATCAGTGCGCCGCAATCTCCCAAGCACAGGCCGGCAAGGCTAACACATCCGGCCGCGATCCCATCTGCCCAAGAGGCGCCAAGTCGATGATAATACTCGGCCGCGGCCCCAGCGAAATCTCTACAGGAAATGGCTCAGTACATCTTCACCATGCAGGGGGTGGGCAAGGTCGTCCCCCCCAAGCGCGTCATTCTGCGCGACATCAGCCTCTCGTTCTTCCCCGGCGCCAAGATCGGAGTGCTGGGCCTGAACGGCTCGGGCAAGTCCACGCTGCTTCGGATCATGGCCGGCATAGATAAGGAGATCGACGGCGAAGCGCGCCCGCAGAGCGGCATCCGCATCGGCTACCTGCCGCAGGAGCCGCAGCTGGACCCTGAAAGCGACGTGCGCGGCGCCGTGCAGGAGGGCGTCGCAGAGACGCTGCGGCTGGTTGAAGAGTTCAACCGGATCAGCGACCGTTTCGCGGAGCCCATGGAGGACGACGAGATGAACGCCCTCCTCGAGCGTCAGGCCAAGCTGCAGGATGCGATCGACGCCGCGGGCGGATGGGAGCTGGAGCGCAAGCTGGAAATCGCGGCGGACGCGCTGCGGCTGCCGCCCTGGGAGGCGAAGATCGGCCCGCTCTCGGGCGGCGAGAAGCGCCGCGTGGCGCTCTGCCGGCTGCTGCTCTCGGCGCCCGACATGCTGCTGCTCGACGAGCCGACCAACCACCTCGACGCCGAGTCGATCGCCTGGCTCGAGCGCTACCTCGAAGAATATCCGAGCACCGTCGTCGCCGTGACGCACGATCGCTACTTCCTCGACAACGTGGCGGAATGGATACTCGAGCTCGACCGCGGCCACGGAATTCCCTGGCACGGCAATTACTCCTCGTGGCTGGAGCAGAAGGAGGCGCGATTGAAGCTCGAGGAGCGCGAGCGCGAAGCGCTGCGCAAGACGCTCGAGCACGAGCTGGAGTGGGTGCGCCAGAACCCCAAGGCGCGTCAGGCGAAGAGCAAGGCCCGCCTGCAGCGCTACGAGGAGCTCGCGTCGCGCGAATTCCAGGAGCGCACCGAGACCAACGAGATCTACATTCCCCCGGGCGAGCGGCTCGGCGAGCTGGTGATCGAGGTCAAGGGCCTGCGCAAGGGCTACGGCGAGAGGCTCCTCATCGACAATCTGTCCTTCTCGTTGCCGCGCGGCGGCATCGTCGGCATCATCGGTCCGAACGGCGCCGGCAAGACCACGCTGTTTCGCATGTTGACCGGCGGCGAGGAGCCGGACGCCGGCGAGATCCGCGTGGGGCCGACGGTGAAGCTGGCCTACGTCGACCAGTCGCGTCACGCGCTCGACGACAGGAAGACGGTGTGGGAGGAGATCTCCGGCGGCCTCGACATCCTCAAGGTCGGCAACTACGAGACGCCCTCGCGCAGCTACGTCGGGCGCTTCAATTTCAAGGGCTCGCAGCAGCAGCAGACGATCGGCGAGCTCTCCGGCGGCGAGCGCAACCGCGTGCATCTGGCCAAGGTGTTGAAATCCGGCGGCAATGTGCTGCTGCTCGACGAGCCGACCAACGACCTCGACGTCGAGACGCTGCGCGCGCTGGAGGAGGCGCTGCTCGGATTCCCGGGCTGCGCGGTCGTGATCTCTCACGACCGCTGGTTCCTCGACCGTATCGCGACCCACATCCTCGCCTTCGAGGGCGATTCGCAGGTCGTCTGGTTCGAGGGCAACCACCAGGAGTACGTCGAGGACTTCAAGCGCCGCAAGGGCGATGAAGCCGCGCAACCGCACCGCATCCGCTACAAGCCTCTGACCCGTTGACGTCCTCCCCGCCATCGGCCTCGTCAGGCCGCCGCTCGAGCGGCAATCCGATCTCCGGCGCGGAAGTCTCCGGGTGATCCCTTCGCCGCCGGCGGATGACCACGAGAGCGGGAGCCCGGGGCTCCTGCGCTGGATCGGGCCGCTCGCCGCGCTCCTGGTGTTCGGCGCAGTCGCCTACGTCCTGCATGGCGAGATCGCGCGCCTGCACTTCAACAGGGTCTTCGCGGACCTGCAGGCGATCCCGCGCACTCGCGTCCTCACCGCGCTGGGCTTCACCGCCATCAGCTATTGGGTGCTGAGCGGCTATGACGTGCTGGCGTTGCGGTATCTGCGCAAGCGCCTGCGCTACGGGCGGATTCTCTTCACGTCGTTCATCGCGAGCTCGTTCGGCCATACGCTCGGATTCGCGGCATTCACCGGCGGAGCCATCCGCTTCCGTCTCTATGCCAGCGCGGGTGTCACGGCGGTCGAGGTCGCCACCATCGCCGCGTTCGCCAGCCTCTCCATCGCCATCGGCCTCGCCACCCTGGCCGGCATCTCCCTTTTCCTGTCGCCCGCTCAAAGCGCGGCCGTCCTCCACCTCGGGCACGACCTGACTTTCCTGGTCGGAGCGCTGCTGCTCGCGGCCGTGGTCAGCTACGCGCTCTGGTCGGCGCTGTCGCGCGGCGTGCTCGAGATACGCGGGTGGGCGCTGCGCGCGCCCGGTCCGGCGATAGGCTTGCCGCAGGTGGCGCTCAGCGTGCTCGATCTCAGCCTCGCGGGCTCGGTGCTCTGGTGGCTGCTGCCCGCCGGCTCGCACGTCGCCTTCGTCCCTTTCATCGGCGCCTACGCGATCGCGGTCATCGCCGGGATCGTCAGCCACGTGCCCGGGGGGATCGGCGTCTTCGAGACCGTCATGCTGCTCATCCTGCGCGGCATTCCTCCCGAAGCCCTGCTCGGCTCCCTGCTCGCTTACAGGGCGGTCTACTACCTCGTGCCACTGCTCTTCGGAGCGGTGCTGTTCGGCTACAAGGAGTTGAGCGCCACCCGCGCGCATCTCGCCCGGGCGCGGGAGCGTGCCGCGATGTACGTCGCACCCGTCGCCCCACAGATCGCCGGCGCGCTCACCTTCCTCGCCGGCACGGTGCTGCTGGTTTCGGGCGCGACACCCGGAATCACCTCGCGCCTGGCGCTCCTGCACCAGTTCATTCCCCTGGCGGTGCTGGAAGTCTCCAACCTGGCGGCGAGCGTCACCGGCCTCGGGCTGCTGGTGCTGGCCCGCGCGCTCTTCCGCCGGGTCAAGGCCGCCTACTCCATCTCCTTCGCCTTGCTCGTCTGCGGCGTCATCGCGTCCCTCCTCAAGGGGCTTCGCTACGAGGAGGCGATCGTGCTCACGCTGGTGCTCGCCGTGTTGGCTCTCGGGCGGCGCGCATTCTACCGGCCGACGGCGATCCTCGATGAGCGCTTCACCCCGGTCTGGGTCGCGAGCATCGCCGGCGTCATCATTCTGTCCATCTGGATCGGGATTCTCGTCTATCGCAAGGTGCCCTATTCCGACGAGCTGTGGTGGACGTTCGCGCTGCACGCGAACGCACCGCGCATGCTGCGCGCCTCGCTCGCAGTCATCGTGCTCGCAACAGCCTTCCTCATGCTGAATCTGCTGCGCCCGGCGCGGCCGGAGCCGGCGGTGGCGAGCGCCGAGGACCTCGCCCGCGCCCGCGACATCATCAACCGCTCGGACCACAGCCTTGCGAATGCGGCGCTGATCGGTGACAAGCGGCTGCTATTCAGCGACGCGGCGGACACCTTCCTCATGGATCAGGTCGCCGGGCGCAGTTGGATCGCTCTCGGCGACCCGGTCGGCTCGCGCGCCGGGGCCGAGGAGCTGGTGTGGCGTTTCCGTGAGCTTTCGGATCTGCACGGCGGCCAGACGGTGTTTTATCAGGCGAGCGCCGAGCGGCTGTCCCTCTACGTGGACCTCGGCCTCGCGCCGCTCAAGGTCGGCGAGGAGGCGCGGGTGCGGCTCACGGATTTCTCCCTCGACGGACCGGCCCGCGCGGCGCTCCGCCAGGCGCACCGGCGTGCACAACGCGACGGACTGACGTTCGATATCGTACCTGCTTCCGGCATCGATGAGCTGATTCCCGAGCTGCAACGGATCTCGGACGCGTGGCTCGCCGGCAAGGCGACCGGGGAGAAGCGCTTTTCCGTCGGGCATTTCTCGCCGCAATACCTGCGCAGATTCCCGCTCGCCCTGGTGCGCGCCGGGGGCGCGCCGGCCGCCTTCGCCAACCTCTGGACGACCGATACGCGCGCGGAGCTCTCGGTGGATCTCATGCGCTTCGGCGCGGCGGCCCCCGCGGGAACCATGGACTTCCTCTTCGTCGAGCTCATGGGCTGGGGCCGCGACCAGGGCTATGGCTGGCTCAATCTCGGCATGGCGCCGCTATCGGGCCTCGACCGCCACCCTCTCGCGCCCGCGTGGCACCGCGTCGGCAACTTCATATTCCGCCACGGCGAGCACTTCTATAACTTCGAGGGACTGCGGCGCTACAAGGCCAAGTTCGATCCGCACTGGGAGCCCAAATACCTCATCGCCCGCGGCGGCATCGCCCTGCCGCGAGTGCTGATGGACGTGTCCGTACTGATCGCAGGCGGTGTGAAGGAGCTCTTCACGACCTGATATGACATAACGCGACGCGGACGCGGCAAAAAGCGGATTCGATTCCACTGTCGCCAATGAGCTACAATCGTGCTGCGGGCGAGCACAAGAAGAGGCTCTGAGAGCGGTTCCCATGGCACTCACGCCCGCTACGACGGGTCTCAGAGACCACAGCGCGCGGCGATCATGTCCATTCACATCGACCCATCGAGCCGTCTGATCAACAGCCAGGAGAAGACCCTGGCGCTGACGTGCCCGCATTGTCAGGTCGTCGCCCACATCACGGTGAGCGCCGTGCCCCGCTTCGAAGACCTGCAGACCTATCGTCCCGCACAGGTGGGCGTCGTTTACCGCTGCGACGCCTGCCACGCTCCGATCTTTCTGCGCTTCGCCGTGCGCATGTACGCCGCGAGCCGCATCGAGCTGTCGCCGCAGTTCACCGAAGTGGAGCGCGCGCGCGAGAAATTCTCCTTCACTTACCTTCCCGAGGAAGTGGAGCTCCTCTTCAAGGAAGCGCTGACCTGCTACTCGAGCGGCGCCTTCAACGCCTTCGCCTCCATGTGCCGCCGGACCGCGCAGGCGGTGTTCGCGGATCTCGGCGAGGCGGGGAAGCTGCGCCTCTTCGATGAGCTCAATGAGGTGCGTGAGCTCGCCGCTCTCTCCGCCGACACGTTCGCCAAGCTGAAGCGCGTTCTCTTTGGCACTGCCGCCGACCCGCGGCCCGACATTCCGCTGCTCGACGGATATGAGGCCGGGATTGCCCTGGAGGTCGTCAAGGACCTTCTCTACGAGGCCTACGTCCGCAAGGGAAAGCTGCAGCAGGCCATGCTCGTCCGGCGGTTCTTCCTCGACGAGACGCAGACGAACATCACGCCGTTGAGCAACGCGGGCTGATTGAACATAATGGAAGGGAATTCCTGAACGTTTCTAAAGGAACGGGCGCTTCAGCCGATAAGCGGGCATGTTCGACGGAGCCGACACAGTGGTGCTGTACGAGGAGCTCGCCTTCCAGGACGTGCTCCCCGCCCTCTGGCGCCCGTCTCTCGGACCTCCCGACTCCGACGCCGCAGCCGGCCTCGCCGAGCGGAACCTGCAGGTGCTCCAAGCGTGGGACGCGATGGAGGAGCACGGCGCGGTCGAGAAGCCCGACGAGAACAGTCCCTACGCCGCCGACCTCATGCGCCTCGAGCGCAAGATGAATCTCCTCCTCGAGCTCGTCGGTCAGATCCTCGCCACCAACCGCCCCCGTCCGACGCCGACCTCGGTGCGATTCAATGCGCTCGGGGCCGTCTGGCGCGGAACACCACCCCTGCCGGAGGCCGGCGCGCAGGGCGTCCTCGAAATCTATCTGCACGACTGCCTGGCTCAGCCGCTGCGCCTTCCCGGCCGCGTGACGAACGTCACGCCGGACGGCAACGTGAAGGCAAGGTTCATCCCCCTCGGCGAGCCCGTCGCCGACCTCATCGAGAAGATGGCGTTCCGCCGTCACCGCCGCCAGATCGCGGGGAGCCGCGTCCGTCCGCGAAGCGCGTCCGATTGATCCGCAACCGGCGCGACACGAGGCAACGTGTCGCGCCGCCCTCGCCTCGCCCTCTGCCCTGTGACCGCGATCACGGAGCTCGAGCGAGGCTGTCTCCACTTGTAAACAACCGGATGCGCATCACACCCGCCGCGGGCCGCGCCGCGCAACATCCGCCGCCGACAAAAGCACGAAAACGATCAGGCGGGAGTCTAAATGTCGGCAGCGCAACTTTTCTCGGACCTCTCACCGGGCAGAGACGAGAGCGCGCCAATCACCTTGACAGCCGCCGCGGCCGATGTCCGGCTTCCGACGGGCAACTCCCCGGCGATTCGTGAAGTCATCGGCCTCATCCGCCAGGTCGCCGTTCACGACTCCACCGTCCTCATTCTCGGCGAGTCCGGCACCGGCAAGGAGGTCGCCGCCCGCGCCATCCACGACCTGAGCCCGCGGCGCAACCGCCCCTTCGTGGCGGTCAACTGCGGCGCCATTCCGGCGGAGCTCCTCGAGTCCGAGCTCTTCGGCCACGAGAAAGGCTCCTTCACCGGCGCGATCGCCGCGCGCAAGGGCCGCTTCGAGATAGCCGAGGGCGGCACGCTGTTCCTCGACGAGATCGGCGACATGAGCCCCTCGATGCAGGTAAAACTCCTGCGCGTGCTGCAGGAGCGCGTGTTCGAGCGCGTCGGCAATCACGTCCCGATCCGATGCAACGTCCGCATCATTGCGGCTACGCATCGCAACCTCGAGGAGTCGATAAGCCGCAGCACGTTCCGCGAGGATCTCTTTCATCGGCTCAACGTGTTTCCCATCGACATGCCGCCGCTGCGCAGGCGCGTGGAGGATCTGCCGCTCATCGTGCAGGACCTCGTGGCGCAGAACGTATCGGACGGCCGCGGCAGAGTGCAGCTCGCGCGGCGCACGCTCGCCGCGCTGGCGCTGCATTCGTGGACCGGGAACGTGCGCGAGCTCGGCAACCTGATCGAGCGGTTGTCGATAGTCGCCGCCGGGCGCATCGTGCAGATCGAGGACCTGCCGCCGAAATACCGGCCGCCGGAGACCTGGGTGTGGGAAGAGCACCAGTCCCGCGCCGGGGACGACGAGGTTGTTCTCGGCGAAGAAGAGACACTCGAGCTGCTCGAGACCGGCGACCTCGCCGGCATGCCGGCGATTGCCGACTCCGCTGCCGCGACCAATGCGCTGACCGACCTGCCGGAAGCCGGCCTCGATCTGCGCGCTCACCTGCTGTCGATCGAGCGCACGCTCGTTCAACAGGCGCTCGAGCGGGCCAACGGCACCGTCGCGCACGCCGCGCGCCTCCTCAATCTGCGACGCACGACTCTGGTCGAGAAGCTGCGCAAGCTCGGCATCGAGGCGGCGACGGAAGTTTGACGCGCGGGCGGCGGAATTCTGCCGCCGGCGTGACGTTGCTCACGCTTTGCAGCCGGTTCGCCCCCGGCACGCCTTTTGCACCTCCCCGTCACGAAGCGATCCCACGTGGGAGGTTGGATGTCCGAGACTGACGAAACACCGTTGGAGTGCCCCGCCGGCGACGAGCCGTGCGTGAGACGCGCCGAGTCCGATCCGGTCGCGTGCGCGCCGAGCTCCCAGCGGCTCGTCGATCTCGCGCGCCGCGTCGCAGCGAGCGACTGCACCGTGCTCGTCTTCGGCGAGTCCGGCACCGGCAAGGAGGTCCTGGCGCGCTACATCCACCGCCGCTCTCCCCGCGCCGGCCAGCCCTTCGTCGCGGTGAACTGCGCCGCCATTCCCGAGAGCATGCTGGAAGCGATGCTGTTCGGCTACGAGCGCGGCAGCTTCACCGGCGCGCACGCCGCGCATCCCGGAAAGTTCGAGCAGGCGCAGGGCGGGACGCTGCTGCTCGATGAGGTGACCGAGATGCCTCTCGGCCTGCAGGCGAAGCTCCTGCGCGTTCTGCAGGAGCGCGAGGTCGAGCGGCTGGGCGGCCGCGTGGCCGTGAGCCTCGACGTTCGCGTCATCGCCACGACCAACCGGCGGCTGCGCGAGGAAGTCGCCGCCGGCCGGTTCCGCGAGGACCTCTATTATCGGCTCAACGTCTTCCCCCTGGCGATCGCGCCGCTGCGGCTGCGCCGTGACGACGTACTGCCGCTCGCCATGCAGCTCCTGAGCGCGCGCTGCCGCGCCGGCGAGCGCATTCCGGCGCTCAGCGCCGAGGCGGCCCATCTGCTCCTCACCTACGCCTGGCCGGGCAACGTGCGCGAGCTCGACAATCTGCTGCAGCGGGCGCTGATTCTGCTCAACGGTCCGGTGATCCGGCCCGAGCACATCCAGTTCGAGCTCGCGAACGAGGGCCTGGATACGATTCCCGCGCCGGGCGCGGTGCCACTCGCGCATGGCAGCACCCCCAACCCTGCCGTCCTGGCCGGTCGCTCGTCTCCCGAGTCTGCTCGCCCACTCGCCGGCTCGCTGGTGCAGGCGGAGCGCGACCTCATCCTCGATGCGCTGCGCAGCCATCAGGGGAGCCGCCGCGAGGCGGCCGAGCGCCTCGGCATCAGTCCGCGCACTCTGCGCTACAAGCTCGCACGCCTGCGCGAGGCGGGCATCGACGTACCGGCCGCCTGACGGAGACCGCCATGAGCCAGATGGAAATCGACCGGGTTCTCGCCCAGATCCGCTCCCTCTCCACGCAGCTGCGCCCCGCCGCAGCGCAGCCCGCGGCCGCCCAGGGAAGCGCGCCGAGCGAGTTCGCGGCTCTGCTGCGCAAGGGCATCGATCAGGTGAACCAGAGCCAGCAGCGCGCCAGCGAGCTCGCCGATGCCTTCGCGCGCGGCACCCCCGGCGTGGAGCTGCCGCAGGTGATGGTGCAGATGGAGAAGGCAAGCGTGTCCTTCCGGGCGCTGACCGAGGTGCGCAATCGCCTCATCAGTGCCTACCAGGACATCATGAACATGCAGATGTAACGAGACGGATGTAACCAGACACCATGGCTGCCGAGTCCGCCACTCTCACCAATATTTCGGCCAACCTGCCGGGCAACTCGTCGGGCGGGCTTCCCGCGCTCGCCGCGAGCCTGCGGCCGCTGTTGCTGCTCGTCGGTATCGCAGCCGCCGTCGCCGCCGGCGTCTGGATCGTGCTCTGGTCGCGCGGGCCGACCTACAGCCTCCTCTACGCCAATCTCTCACCCCAGGACGAGGCCCAGATCGCTCAGGCTCTGGACTCCGCCCAGATCCCCTACAAGCTCGATGCCGGCACGAACGGCATCGAGGTCCCGGCCGAGCGCCTGGACGAGGCCCGCCTCAAGATCGCCGGCCAGGGGCTCACCGAGAGTGACAGCTTCGCCGCGCTCGAGAAGAGCTCCGGCTTCGGCGTCAGCCAGTTCATGGAGGACGTCCGTTACCAGCATGCGCTGGAGATGGAGCTGGCGCGCACCATCGCCAGCCTGCAGCCGGTCGCGGGCGCGCGCGTCAACCTGGCCGAGCCGCGGCAGTCGGTCTTCGTCAGTGACAACCGCACCGCGAGCGCCTCGGTGTTCGTCCGGCTCAAGCCGGGCTCGACCCTCGAGCCCGAGCAGGTGCAGGCCATCGTCAACCTGGTGGCCTCGAGCGTGCCGAACCTCTCCCCCGGAGAAGTCACCGTGGTCGACCAGCGGGGACGCCTGCTGTCGGCCCCCAACGGTCACGATGCTTTCGCCACGGACGAGCGCCAGTACGACATGGTGCACCGCATGGAGACCGATTACGCGCGGCGCATCGAGACACTCCTCACTCCCATGGTCGGACCCGGACTGGTGCATGCGCAGGTGGTCGCCGAGCTCAACATGGGCACCCGCGAGCAGGCCAAGGAGCTCTACACACCCAACAGTCAGATCGTCCGCAGCGAGCGGCTCTCGGAGCAGGGCGCGGGCGGCTCCGGCACGAGCGGTGTGCCGGGATCCCTCTCCAACGAGCCTCCCGCGCCCGGCGTCATCACCCCGCCGCCTGCCGCTCAATCGTCTGCCGCCACGGGCCAGAATGCCGCCGCGCCGGCCGCCGGCGCGCAGAGCGCACAGAGCAGCAGCGCTCCCGGCGGCGCCGCGGCCGCCTCTACGAGCGCGGGTCAGCCTGCGACTCAGCCCGTCGGCGGCGCCGTCGCCGGCCTGTCGGGCGGCAACACCATATCCCGCGACGTCACGCGCAATTACGAGATCGACCGCACGCTGGACTATTCCACCCAGCCCGCCGGGACCGTTCGCCGGCTGACGGTCGCGGTGCTGATCGGCGATCGCAGCGTCACCGGCAAGGACGGCAAGGTGACCAAGGTGCCGCTGAGCGCGCAGGAGCTGGCGCGCGTCACCCAACTCGTCAAGGACGCCGTGGGTTACGACGCATCCAGGGGTGACAGCGTCAGTGTCGTGAACGCATCTCTCGAAACCAGCACACCTCCCGCGAGCGACGGCGGCTTCCAGTCCCCGCCGCTCTGGCAGACGCCCTTCGCCTGGAATCTGCTGCGGATCGTCGCCGGCTTCGTGGTGGTGCTCGTGCTGGTGCTCTCGGTCCTGCGTCCGCTGGTGAGAACGCTCGTTGCGCCCACGCGCGTCGCCGCCACGCAGGCGCTGCCGGCAGCGGCGGGATCCGTGGAAACCGCCGCCACGCTGGCCGCGACTGAGAGATCGCCCGCGGTCACCGCGCTCACACACGAGCAGCAGCTCGCGCAGGCGCGCACCCTGGTCGGCCAGGACCCGAAGCGAGTCGCGCAGGTCGTGCGCGGCTGGGTAGGCTCCGATGAATGAGCGTGCCGAGCGGCGCGAGGCCGGCCGCAGCGGCACCGAGCGCGCCGCGATCCTGCTGCTGACGCTCGGCGAGAACGAGGCCGCCCAGGTGCTCAAGCACATGGGCGCAAAGGAGGTGCAGCGCATCGGCACCGCGATGGCGAAGCTCGCCAACGTCTCGCGCGAGGAAGTGCAGGGCATCGTCGCGGAATTCGCGCAGACGGTCGAGAGCCAGACCTCGGTCGGCGTCGGCGCCGACGAGTTCCTGCGCAAGGT
>DASZYK010000220.1:0-9804 GCA_035545455.1 Steroidobacteraceae bacterium | reverse complement strand
TCTGTGTCTGATCGCTGAACACGACACCGTCGGGAGGCACCGCCGCGCGGATTGCAGCCAGTGCATTCAGGCGGGCCCGCGCCGGCGACGTGAAGGTCTTCTCGATCCTGGCGCGGTGGTTTGCCGCTGGACCGGAAGCCGTGCGCCATCCCTGCCGCTTCCTCACGCCGGCAGTGATGCCTTCGAGGGCGGCACGCGCATCGCCCAACACGGGGAGCTCGGCGCCGTAATGGTCTGCGAGCTTCGCCGGATCGATGTCGATCCGAATCAGGCGCCCAGTTAAGCGCAGCCGCGTGCCGGTGTAAAAATCGGTTTCGGACAACTCCGTGCCGACGGCGACGATGACGTCGGCCGAGGCGACGAGCTCCTGTGTCTCGCGAAACGGGAGCGAAGCTCCCAGGTTCGCGGGATGCTCCTCCGGCAGGACTCCTTTGCCCGCGGTCGTCGTAACGAGGTAGGCGTCCAGTGTGTCCACCAGCCGCAGCAGCGGGTCAGCGGCCTCGCGGGCGCCTCCACCCGCGATGATGAGCGGCCGCTGGGCGCTCGCGAGAGCGGCTGAGGCGCGACCGATCGCCTCGGGCGTCGGCCCGGGACGGGCGCCAGGATGGGCAAACCGCTCTGGCCTGAGGTCCGTCGGCTCGGCCAGGAGGTCGAGGGGTATCTGCAGGAAGGCGGGTCGCGGCCGGCCGGTGTGGAAGGATGCAAACATCGCCCGCAGGTGATCACGCACGTCCTCGGCGGACGATGCATTACGCGCTATTCCTGCGACGCGCGCGCCGAGCGCCAACTGATCCGGCACCTCGTGCAGAACACCCCATCCCTTGCCGAGGGAAGCGCGTACCGGCGTGCTGGCCACAACGATCAGGGGTACGGAATCGGAATACGCCTGCGCCACGGCCGTCAGCGCGTTCGTCACCCCGGGGCCCGAGATGACGAATGCCGCCGCGGGCCGTCCCGTCACCCGCGCATGGCCGTCAGCCGCGAAGCCGGCGTTCTGTTCGTGCCTGACGAGGATGTGGCGGGTGCCGGTCAGCGCCAGACCACGATATAACTCGAGCGTGTGCACGCCCGGAATACCGAACACCACATCTATGCCGTTGGCGGCCAGCAGCTCGACGACGTAGCGACCGACGGTCGAAGCGGCGCTCATGTTTTTAATATTGACATGCGAATAACAAAATGCAAAGTTCCGGGCCCATGAAGTTCTCCCCGCTCGTCGACCGCATCAGCGGTGATGGCGCCGGCGCCTGGATCACGCATTACGAGGCGGTGGCAGCGCGGGGCCGCGGGGAGGACGTGATCGTTCTGAGCGTGGGCGATCCGGATCTCGACTCCCCTCCCGCGGTCGTCGATCGGGCCATCGAGCGGCTGCGCGCCGGCGACACACATTACACGCCGGCGGCCGGCCGCCTGCCGCTCCTGGAAGCGATCGCGAGAGCGCACACCGCGCGCACCGGGCAAGCGGTCTCGGCCGCGAACGTGGTGTATCTCGCGGGCGCGCAGAACGCGCTCTTCGTCGCTTCCATGTGCCTCGCGGGTCCGGGCGATGAGGTGATCACGTTCGATCCGATGTATGCCACCTACCCCGCGACGCTCGAAGTCTCGGGCGCGCGCATGATCCGGGCGCCGACCGGCCCGGGATTCCGGCCTGATGTCCGCGGGCTCGAGTCGCTGGTGACGCCCCGGACACGCGCCATCTTCTGGGCCACTCCCGGCAATCCGAGCGGCGTCATCATCAGCCAGGCCGAGTTGAATGCCATCTGCGACATCGCCCGCCGGCATCACCTCTGGCTGGTGTCGGATGAGGTCTATGCGGGACTCGCGCCCGGCGGCCGTGTGCCGAGCCTCGCCGCAGCGATGCCCGAGCGGGTGGTCACCATCGGCAGCCTCTCGAAGTCGCACTCCATGCCGGGACTACGGGCCGGTTGGCTCGTCGGACCGCGTGAGCTCACAGCGCACGCGGAGGCGCTCGTCATGTGCATGCTCTTCGGACTGCCGGGCTTCATCCAGGAAGCCGCCATCACGGCATTGTCGGTGGCCGCCGAGGCGGAGCATCGCATCCGCGAGCTCTGCAACACGCGGCGCGACCGGCTGCTCGAGGGACTTCGAGGCATTCCGGGCCTCGAGCCCACGGTGCCCGAGGCCGGCATGTTCATGCTGGTGGACGTGTCGGGCACGGGTCTCCCGGCATCGCAATTCATGCGCGCGCTGTACGAGCGCGAGCGCGTGTCGGTGATGGATGGAGCGGCGTTCGGCATGCGGACGAGCAACTACGTGCGCATCTGCTTCGCTACGGAGGAAGCGACGATCGATGCAGCGTGCGCTCGGATTCGGCGCTTTTGCGAGCAAGGGCTGCGGCGCTGAGCCTGGAGTGCCGACGCCCGTAGAGCGCGTAGATCGCGAGCCCCAGGCCGGTCCACACGGCGAGCCGGATCCAGGTTCCGGCGGGGAGGCTCAACATCAATGCGACGCAGCTCAGGAACCCGGCGGCCGGGATCACCGGCACCCAAGGCGTGCGAAACGGCCGGCGTGCATCCGGGGCGATGCGCCGAAGGATCACGATCCCCGCGCATACCATCGCGAACGCGAGCAGCGTACCGATGGAAATGAGCTCGCCGAGCAGCTCGAGCGGCAGGAGTCCGGCCATGATCGCCGCGGCGATTCCGGTGATGATCGTCGCCAGATAGGGAATGCCGCCAGTGCGGCTCAGCCTGCCGAAGGAGGGAGGCAGGAGTCCGTCCCGCGCCATGGAGTAGAAGATCCGCACCTGTCCGACGATGCTCGCCAGCACCACGGAGAGGAGCCCTGCGATGGCGACGACCGCGACCAGCCCGCGAAGATAGCCGAGAGACACGCCTGCGTTGGAGAGCGCGTAATAGAGCGGATCGGCCACGCCGAGGGAGCGGTAGTGAGCCAGCCCGGTGACGACGATGCTCACGCTGACATAGAGCACCGTACAGATCAGCAGTGAGGCGAAGAGGCTCCAGGGCAGGGTCCGCTGCGGATTGCGGGCCTCCTCCGCCAGGGTCGAGACGCCATCGAAGCCGATGTAGGCGAAGAAGAGCGTGCCTGCCGCGCGGGCGATCCCCGACCAGCCGAACTCGCCGAATCTGCCGGTGTTGCGCGGGATGAACGGCCGCCAGTTCTCCGGGTGAACATGCCTGGCGCCGATGACGATGATCAGCACGAGCGCGATCACCTTTGCCACGACGATGACGGTGTTGACGGCGGCCGAGGTGCGCGTCCCCGCAAGCGCGAGTGCCGTGCAGGCCACCACCACGAGCACCGCCGGCAGATCGATCCAGGCGCCGGTCAGCATCCAGCGTCCCGAGGCGCCGAGGGTGAAAGGACAGTGAGTCAGCACGGCCGGCAGAGGAAATCCCATGTCCCCGAGCGCCGCGCTCGCATATCCGGACCAGCTGATTGCGACGACGGACGCCGAGAAGAGCCACTCGAGCACGAGGCTCCAGCCGATGATCCAGGCGACCCCCTCGCCGAGCGTCACGAAGGAATAGGAATAGGCGCTGCCGGAGATCGGCACCATGGCGGCGAACTCCGCGTAGCAGAGTCCCGCGAAGAAACACGCGATGCTCGAGAGCACGAACGCGAGGGAAACCGCCGGTCCCGCCTGATGAGCCGCGACTTCACCCGTCAGGGAGAAGATCCCCGCGCCGATCGTGCAGCCCACGCCGAAGGCCGTGAGACCGACCACTCCGAGCGAGCGGCGCAGCCGGGGCCCGGACTCGCCGTAGGCCTCGGCGGCACACATCTCAATCGTCTTGCGCGACCAGAATGGCATGCGTGGATCGGCCGCGGCCCGCGCCCCCGTGTCGGCAACCGTCGTCCTCGCAAGACTCTCACGACCACCGCTCTCGCGTCCAGGCGCGAGACATCTGCGGTTCCAGCGCGAATCGATCGCCGACCGGCCGCCAGCGCGCCCCGAGCGTGTCAAAGCTCCGTTACTCCGGATATGCTCGCGGCGCACTTCCGGACGCCATTAGCTTACCGCGTTGCGAACGCCTGACCTCCACACAGGTCTCGTCCTCTGGCCTCATGGAAGCCATCCGCCGTGACCTGATCATCCAGTGACCGCACAGCGGACACCGGACGTCCGCGCGGACGCAAGATCATGGGCATCCATCGGCAATGTCGGCCATCTATCTGCGCATTTGGAGCGGCAATTCAGGTTGGCACGTCCGATGCATGAGCACGCCGTCATCGGTCAGTCCAAACTCGAGGATCACAACGTGCGAGCACGCTCTGTCAGGCAACCCACCCGGTTCCGAATTGCAATCGCTCCAATCGCCGTCGCGTTGGCGGTCCTCTGCTCCGCCGGACGTGCAACGGCACAGTCTCACGCGGACAATCCGCGATTGCGCGTCGTCGATATCGGCAATGGAATAGCGCTCCACTATGTCGAGGCTGGCGAAGGCGCGCCTGTCATCTTCGTCCATGGCTCGTTGAGCGACTACTCGTACTGGAACGCCCAGGTCGCCGCGTTTGCCAAGCACTACCGCGTGATCGCCTACAGCCGGCGGTACAACTATCCCAACGTGAACCCGGCGCGCCGGGGATACTCGGCGGCCGCGGATGCCGAGGACCTCGCGGCATTGATCCAAAAGCTCCACCTGGGACGGGTGTACGTCATCGGCCATTCCTATGGCGCGCTGACCGCCCTCTTCCTGGCGGTCGCGCGCCCGAGCCTCATTCGGGCGATGGTCCTGGCCGAGCCGCCCGACGTCTCGATCTTGCCTCACCTGCCCGACGAGCAGGCGAAGATCGGCAAGTCGATGTCCGAGGACATCCAGCGACGCATGGTCCAGCCGATGCGGGCGGCCTTCGCCAGAGGCGACCGGAATGCGGGTGTCGGCATTTTCATCGACTACGTGTTCGACGATTCAAGGGCCTGGTCACGCATGTCCCTCTCAGACCGGGCGGATACGATGCGTGATGCGCGCGAGTGGGACGTCATGATGACCAGCGGTACGCTGTTTCCCGATCTCAGTCCCGCGGCGATCCATGCGATCAGGGTGCCCACACTCGTAATGTCGGGCGGCCGGTCCTACCGGTTCCTGGGCTACATCGACCAGGAACTGGTACGTCTCATCCCTGAGAGCCGCAGCATCGTGTATCCCCACGCCGGTCACCAGATGTGGTATCAGGAGCCCGTTCTCTGCCGGCACGACGCCGAGGACTTCTTCCGCAGTCACTGACGGCGATGAGTGAGGTGCCTGCACGTAATTGACAGCGTCGGCGTTCCGGTCAAGCATGTCGGGCCCGCAACCAATCGATACACGAAGCGGGAGACTGTCCGTAATCAGGAGCCGTCGTGAAATACCTGTCTCTCTCGGTTTCCATCATCTGCGGCCTCTTGGCCGCCTCGCTGGCGAATGCCGCCCCGCCGCCGCCCGGACCCGTGGTGCTGAAGGCAGCCCACATCTTCGACGCCGTGTCCGGCAAGCTCGCGGACCACGGTGTGGTGGTGGTCGAG
This sequence comes from Steroidobacteraceae bacterium, assembly GCA_035545455.1. Lineage (GTDB taxonomy): Bacteria > Pseudomonadota > Gammaproteobacteria > Steroidobacterales > Steroidobacteraceae > 13-2-20CM-66-19. The sequence continues at coordinate 4,313 of DASZYK010000220.1, read as the reverse complement.
GATGGCAAGATCACCGCGGTCGGTGCGGACTCGAAGATCCCGGCGGGCGCCCGCGTCATCGACCTCGGCGATGCCACGCTCATGCCCGGCATGATCGATGCGCACGTGCACATGGACGATCAGTTCGAGGACAACTGGTACAAGGGGTTCTACCAGGATCTCATGCGCGTGCCGCCCGAGCAGGCGCTCTATGCCGCGCACTATGCCAAGGAGACCTTGGACGCTGGATTCACGAGTGTGCGCGACCTGGGCTCGGTGGACTACATCGCCGCGGCGCTGCGCAACGCCATCGATGCCGGCGTGGTGGAAGGTCCGCGGATGATCGTCGCCAATTACGCCATTGGCTCCACCGGCGGCCACGCCGACAGCGACCCGCTGCCGCCGAACGTGGCTCAGCCCTTCGGACCTGAGCGCGGCGTGTGCAACGGTCCGGACGAGTGCCGCGCCGCCGTGCGCTATCAGATGAAGTATGGCGCCACGGTGATCAAGTTCATGCCATCGGGCGGGGTGCTCTCACTGACCGACCCGGTGGACGTGCCCGAGCTCACCCAGGCCGAGATGGATGCCATCGTGTCCGAGGCGCACGCGTGGCACCGCAAGGTCGCGGCTCATTGTCACGGCGATCTCGCCGCGCAGATGGCCATCCGGGCGGGGGTGGATTCCATCGAGCACGGGACGTTCCTCAAGGATGACACCCTGAGGCTCATGAAGGAGAAAGGGGTCTACCTCGTGCCGACGCTCTATGCCGGCTACTGGGTGGGTGAGAAGGCCGACAGCTATCCGCCGGCGATCCGCGCCAAGGCGCTGGCCGCCGCGGCCCAAATGCAGATCATGTTCCAGCACGCCGTCAAGATCGGCGTGCCCGTCGCCTTCGGGACCGATTCGGCGGTGGAGCCCCACGGCACCGATGCCCAGGAGTTCTGGCTGATGGTGAAGAACGGCATGACCCCGGCGCAGGCGCTCATGGCCGCGACCGCGCGCGCCGCCGATCTCGTATTCGGCAAGCGCGACGACAAGAGCTACAAGCCGCCGGTCGGCACGCTGGAGGCGGGCAAGTACGCCGACATCGTCGCCCTTCCGGGCAACCCGCTCGAGAACATCCACGCCACCGAGCATCCGGTGCTCGTGATGAAAGGCGGCGTCATTTACGTGAACCGCACTTGATCCGAGGCCGCACCGGGCAATCGAGGCGGGCTCCATCGAGAGCCCGCCTCCCTTCGGCGCCACGGGCTCCGGGCGGCGGGCTCTCGGCTCAGGGCTGCCGCAAAGCTTGATTCCGCGCGCGCGATCTTCATCATCGGCACTTCTGCACGCGGGAGGACCCGTCATGGTTCGATTGCTCAGGCTCTGGCGGCTGGTGGCGGGCGACCTGCGCCTGCTCTGGTTCGCGCTGCGGCATCAGCGCCGCCCGATATGGCTGTGGCCGGTCGCGGTGGTGCTCGGGCTCTATGCGCTCGATCCGGTCAATTTCGCCCTGCCCCTCGTGGGGGCGGTCGACGACCTCGTTCTCATCCCGCTCCTCATCCACCTGGTGGTGCGGCTGCTGCCGGCTGAGATCAGGTTGGGTTTCGCGCTGCGCTCCGAGCATTGAGCAGTACGCTCGATCTTTTCGAGGCCCCCGAGAGCGACCGGCCCGCCGGAGCGGGTCTCACTTACCTTCCGGGTCTCGCCCTGCCGCTCGAGCAGGCACTGCTCGCCGAGATCGGCCGGATAGCGGCCGCCGCGCCGTTCCGGCACATGCTGACGCCAGGCGGGCAACGGATGTCCGCCGCCATGACCAACTGCGGCGAGGTCGGCTGGGTCACGGACCGGAAAGGCTATCGCTACGATCCGCTCGACCCCGAGACGGGACGGCCCTGGCCAGCGCTGCCGGCGTGCTTCAGTCAGCTTGCCGCGCGCGCCGCTGCGGATGCGGGATTCGGCCCGTTCCGCCCGGATGTCTGCCTCATCAATCGCTACGAGCCCGGCGCGCGGATGTCGCTGCACCAGGACCGCGACGAGCGCGATTTCTCATCGCCCATCGTATCGGTGTCGCTCGGACTCGGCGCGACGTTCCTCTTCGGCGGCCTGAAGCGCACGGACAGGCCCTATCGTCTGCCGCTCGCGCACGGCGATGTCGTGGTCTGGGGTGCGGAAAACCGGCTCGCCTACCATGGAGTGGCTCCGGTGGCCGACGGGAGTCACCCGATCGTCGGTCGAATGCGGCTGAACCTGACGATGAGAAAAGCACGATAAGCGCGCGGATCGCGAGCGGTTCGGGTTTTCCGCGACCATGGCCGGAAGCGGCCAGTCTCGCGGGGCATGAGGCGATAAGCTCCCCTCTCGAGATCTTCCTCACTGGGATCCGCCATCCGGCCATATTCGAAATGAAGACAGGAATATCTCATAGCTCATTGATATTAGACACTAAGCGAGATGAGCTGGACTGGCCCACTGTCACCGCGCAACTGGACGCGCGCGGCTGCGCCGTATTGCCCAGCCTGCTGGGTCCCGATGCCTGCCGCGAGCTGGCGGAGCTCTATCCCGACGACCGACGCTTCCGCAGTCGCGTGATCATGAGCCGCCACGGCTTCGGACGGGGCGAGTACAAGTACTTCACCTATCCCCTGCCCCCGCTCGTCGCCGAGCTGCGCACCTCGCTCTATCCGCGGCTCGCCCCGATCGCGAACGAGTGGAGCCGGCGGCTGGGAGGCGACCGGCGCTATCCCTCGAGCCTGCGAGAGTTCCTCGAGCGCTGCCACGCCGCGGGACAGGTGAAGCCGACACCGCTCCTGCTGCAGTACGGCACCGACGACTACAACTGCCTGCATCAGGACCTCTATGGCGAGTGGGTGTTTCCTCTGCAGCTGACCGTGCTCCTCTCGCAGCCGGGGCGCGACTTCACGGGCGGTGAATTCGTGCTCACCGAGCAGCGCCCGCGCATGCAGTCGCGCGCCGAGGTCGTGCCGCTCGGCCTGGGTGACGGCGTCGTGTTCGCGGTCCATCATCGGCCGGTAAGGGGCACGCGCGGCGAATATCGCGTCAACCTCCGCCACGGTGTCAGCCGCGTGCGCTCCGGCCGCAGGCATACGCTCGGTGTTATCTTCCACGACGCGGGCTGATCCTGCCTTTTCACAGCGCCGCCGCGTTATGTCCAAACGTGGCGGCGTTGCGGCGCGGCGATTGGGATGCGATCATTCGCTCGCGGGAACCCGGCCATGCCGGGGATTACAATAACTCAATAGCGGGATGGCCAATGAAGGCAAGAACCAGAAAAACACGATGGCTGCTGATTGCTCTTCTCTTCGGATTCCTGGCCACCGCCGGCCTGATGCTCATGCGTCACCATCACCGTGAGGCCGTTGCGAAGACGAACGACTCCGCGGCGCCGAAGCACGTCGTATTGCAGCAACCCCACACGGCTCTTTTTGCGTCCATCGGCGGCCGGCACCTGTTGGGAGTTCCTGCCGATGCGGCTCCAGCCGGGCACGTACCTCCCGCCAGGCGCTTCGGCGACGCTCGGCAGTCCAGAACTCAGCATTCCAACACATCGAGTGCCCCCGGCGCTCGCGGCACGGGCCTTGACGATCACCCCTCTAATCCGGGCGTGAGCGGCGCGACCCGGCCGCAGAGCGGCCAGCCCTCCTCTTCCGGCGCGAGTCCGCCGCGCCAGGGCGCGGGCGATTTCGCCTACGACGGCTACGCGCCGCTCGATTGCGAGCTGCCCGCGGGCTGCGGCGCGAGCGGCGCCGAAGTCAACATGATCCGCACTCCCTCGGGCACTTCCGGCGAAACCCCGTCGGCGCACAACACGGGCTCGAGCCAGCAGACCGGCGGCTCCGGCACGCAGAGCAATCCCGATCCGACGAGCGACAACACGCCGCCTGGAAACGGGTCCGATGATCCGCCGCAGCATTCCGATCCGCCGGTCGCCTCGGCGCCGGAGCTCGATCCCGCGACCCTCGCCGGCGCGGCCACCCTGCTCCTCGGGGCGCTCGCAATCGTGAGCGGCCGCCGGCGCCGGGTCCGCGCGACCCGCTGAGCCTCGAGCCGGAACAAGCCCGCTCCTCCCCCGTTCAGACGGGGAGGAGCATTCTATTTGCTGAAAATATTGGCGCCGTGCCTGCTCGCGGCCATTTGCGCTTGCGGGACCCGCGCCGCCTCGGCCCAAACCCCTTCCCCCATGCAGGAGTGGCAGTACTCCGGCGGCATCGTGCTCGAGAATCTCTTCGCGCCCAAGGTGCCCAGGTGGGACGTCATTCTGGGCCTCGCCGCCTCGGCGAAGCCGGCCTATAGCGGCGCGAGCCGGTATCGGGGCGCCGGCGGCCCCGGCA
>DASZYK010000219.1:0-6522 GCA_035545455.1 Steroidobacteraceae bacterium | reverse complement strand
CCGGCATGGCTTCTGCCTTGACCTGGCAGGACGACTATGATTATTGGGAGGCAACAGTCGACCATGGCACCGCCGCCCTCATGCCCCTGATCAGCATCGTGCAACAGCTCTCCTTCGCGCGGGACCTGACCGCGGTGCAGGATATCGTTCGGCGCGCAGCACGCCAGCTGACCGGTGCTGACGGCGCGACATTCGTTCTCCGGGAGGGGGACGTGTGCTACTACGCGGACGAGGACGCGATCGCGCCGCTCTGGAAGGGGATGCGGTTTCCGATGCAGGCCTGCATCAGCGGCTGGTCCATGCTCAACCGCCAGGCCGCGGTGATTCCGGACATCTACGCCGATGACCGCATACCCAGCGCCGCGTATAGACCTACATTCGTGAAGAGTCTGGTCATGGTGCCGATCCGCAGCCTCGATCCAGTGGGCGCGATCGGCAACTACTGGGCGACGCATCATGAAGCGACGCCAGAGGAAGTACGCACGCTCCAGGCGCTCGCCGACGCCACCGCGCTCGCCATGGAGAACGTGCGCGTCTACAGCGAGCTCGAGCAGCGCGTCCGCGAGCGCACCAAAGAGCTGGAGGCGGCGCGAGAAGCGATCCAGCAGGCGCTCGACAGCGCGTCCCGCGCCCATCGGGCGAAGAGCCGCTTCCTTGCGATGGCGAGCCACGACTTGCGTCAGCCGCTGCAGAGCCTTGCGCTTCTCAACGGCAGCCTGCGCCGGCTGGTCGATGACTCGCGCGCGCAGGCGGCGCTCGCGCAGCAGGAGCTCGCGGTCAACACCGCCTCACGGCTGGTCAACGCCCTCCTCGACATCAGCAAGCTCGAGTCCGGCGCGATCAAGCCGGAGATCAGCGACTTCCCGATCGCGGATCTGTTCGAGGAGCTGCGTCAGGAATTCACGAACGTGGCGGCTGACAAAGGTCTCACCTTCCTCGTCGACCCCTGCGCCGAGTTCATCCAGAGCGATCCATCCCTGGTGGAGCAGGTCCTGCGGAACCTGGTTTCCAACGCGATCAAATACACCCGCACGGGGTTCGTCCGATTGCGCTGTGTACGAGGGTCCACGCATGCCCGGATCGAGGTGCTCGACAGCGGGATCGGCATCGCGCCCGACCAGCTGCCGCACATCTTCGATGACTTCTATCAGGTGGGAGTGTCGTCGAGTCAGTCACGTGACGGCTACGGGTTGGGCCTTGGCATCGTGAGCCGGCTGGTCAAGCTCCTGGGCCTGAAGCTGGATGCCCGATCAGAGCCCGGGAAGGGTTCCGAGTTCTCCCTCGAGCTGCCCATCAGCACCGTGCTGCGTGCCCACGCGCGGATACACGAAACAGCCGCGGCAACCGCCCGCGCCGGGACTCGCGCTCCGTGCCGGCGTGTGCTCCTCGTGGAGGATGACAAGGGAGTACGGGAGGCCACAGGACTGCTTCTCAAGTCCTCCGGCTACGAGGTTGTGACGGCCGCATCACCGGCCGAGGCCTTCCAGAAGGCCGAAGAGAACGGAGCGGTCGACCTCCTGGTCACCGACTACCATCTCGATTGTGCGCAGACCGGGCTCGACGTCATCGCGGGGCTGCGCGGCAGGCTGGGCCAGAGCCTGAAGGTCATTCTCCTCTCGGGCGATACCTCGCCGCAGATCAAGCACCTGACGGTCGACGACAACATGCGCCTCGCGAGCAAGCCCGTTCGGGCTGAGCACCTGTTGCAGCTCATGACCGAGCTGACGGGCGATGCGCACGACGTGCGCTACGCCTGATCAGCCATCGCTGGCCGGCCCAAGGCCGACCCTCCCGCTCCATGGCCGCCCGTTCCGGGATGCGGAGCCGGTTCCGATGGCGGGCTTGATCTGCATCAAGGCAACCGGCCGCCTCTCTTCCTACCTTTGCGCTCATCATCAGCGGAGCGCCGGGAAATGCCGCAGTGGTTTGAAGCCGCCCGAGTCGGAGAGATCGCCGATCGGAAATGCAAGGCGATCACGATCAACGGATCCGCCGTCGCCCTTTTCAATCTCGACGGCGAGTACTTCGCCATCGACGATCTGTGCACCCATCTCGGCAGTGACCTCTCGAGCGGTTGGATCGCGGGCGATCGGGCGGTGTGCCCGTGGCATCTGGCCGAGTTCTCCATCCGCACCGGCGAGGCGCTGAAAGCGCCCGCGTACGAGAGCGTCCACAGTTACCCGGTCCGCGTTCGCGATGGAATCGTCGAGATCTGCGATGACCGCGGCTGAGCGGGACGAGCCGCTCTCGACGGTCAGCCGCCTGCTCGTGCGGGCCCTGCTCGCTCTCGCGCAGGCCGGCGAACCGCATCGTCACGACGCTTGCGCGCTCGCGGCCTCGGCGTGGTCCGCGCTGCGACACGCACAGCCGCGCGAAGCCGAGCGGTTCAATGGTGTCCTTCACAGTCTCACCCGATCCACGCACGCCGACAACCAAGAGGAGTTCCCCGTGTCACAACCCAAACTGCTCGATGTCCGCAAGCTCATCCCCATGGAGCGCCACCGCCGGATCTTCGACACCTACGAGAAGCTCAACCCCGGCGAAAGCTTCGTGCTCGTGAACGATCACGATCCGAAGCCCCTCTATTACCAGTTCCAGGCGGAGCACAGCGGGCAGTTCTCGTGGAACTACCTGCAACAGGGTCCCGCCGTCTGGCAGGTCGAGATCGGCCGCTCGGGCGGTTGAGCTCGCGACGTGAAAGCTCGAGCAGGGACTCGGACTCCGAGTCCCTGCTGTTTGGTTGCGATGCTCCGGACGATCCAGGTCAGTCGTGGACGCCGAAGTGCGCCTTGGCGACGGGCGTCATCCTCTGCGGCGACCAAGGAGGATCCCAAACGAGGTCGATGTCGACGCTCTTGGCGCCAGGCAGACACCGGCTGCGCTCATATACACCCGAGAGAATGTAATCCTGGGCCGGACAGCCCGGCGTCGTCATGGTCATGGCGACCTTGATGGCGCCATCCGCCACCTCCAGGGCATAGATGAGGCCGAGATCGACGATGTTGTAGCCCAGCTCCGGATCGATCACCTCGTGGAGCGCCGCGAGCACGTATTCGCGGCTCAGGCAGATCGCGGCCGGCATCGTCCTCAACCTCCGCGGCGGATCAGAAGACGGACACCGTCCGCCAGCGTCTCCGTATGCACGGCGGCGCCTCGGGCCTGCAGCTCGGGGTACAGAAACACCGGATCGCGCTCATTGAGCGCCTCCAGCACCTGACCCGTCCTCAGATGCTCGAGCGCGTCGAGGATCCGGACCATCGGTTCCGGCGGTTGCAGTCCACGGTTGTCGAGAGACGCGCTCGGCTCGGGCCATCCGGCCGAGGAGGCATCGGAGGCCACCGGCGCCGCGGTTGCGCGCGCCTGGGTGGCATCCCCCGGCGAGAACAGCACTTCCCAGTCCCCTTCGCCGTGGCGTACCGCGCTGTGGCCGAAACCTTTGCGGCCCAGGACGGCGTAGAGCGGGAGCGGCTCGAAGGTGGCGAGCAGGCGCAGGCCCTGCCCCGGAGAGAGACTTCGTACGGCCTGCAGGATGCGCGGCAGGGGCTCAGCGCCTCTGCGCAGGTCTTCGCGCACATCGAGTGTCAGCGGCTCAACCATGATCAACCTCTCTGTTCGTGACTAAACGGCGGCACGGCGGAGACCGGCGCGCATGCGCGCACGTAGCTCGCACGCCAGCCGCGCCAGTACTCGAGCGAAAGGCCGAGGGTGGCGAGCGCGGCAAGGGCGAGACACGGCCGGAAGGCGCCGGGCGAGCGGAACAACGCCGACACGGCGGCGAGCAACACACCGAGGAAATACGCGACCAGCCAGGAATATCCGCGGACCTCCTTCACGAGGTCCTGCACCCGCGGCACCTTCCCCCGCCCAAGGCTGTTACCGTAGCGGCTGAGCCATGTCAGGAACGGCACGACCTTGTAGAGTTGTGAGAGCCCGAGCCCGCTCAGCCATCCGAAGAGAGTCAGGAAGACGACGATCGGCGCCTCGGCGGCAAGGCGGCCCATGGCCAGTGACCCGGCCGCGAGCAGGACGGCAAGGCCCAGAAAGGCGAACGCCCCGATTGCCGCCCTGTTGTGGATCTCGATCATCGCGCGCTTTCGGGTACGGTAGATCCGCGCGACATCCCAGAGATAAAGGCCGGCCGCGAGCGCAACCGCCGAGTAGCCCGCCATTTGAGCCAGCTCGAGAGCGGCGGCGGGGAGCCAGATCCGGGCGATCCCCGCCGCCACCGCGAGCGCGAAGCCCGCCGCGCCGGCGAGGTGCACGCAGTGACCCAACATTCCGCGCTCCTCCGGGGCGAGCATGAACATGGGCAGCAGCTTGTAGCTGACGCCCATCGCGGTGAGCGTGAACCACCCGCCGAGCCCCGCAAGAGCGTGGCCCCCGATTCCGGCGACGAGCGGAGCAAGGCGCGGCGCTGCCGCCGGGACGGCGAGCGCCAGGGCGAAGGAGAGCCCGAGAGAGACCGTCAGCAGCAGGAATGCAAGCCCGCTCAGCACCATCCTGCCCGGCAGGGGCAACGGCCGCGCCCGCAGCAACGGCGCCCCGACATTCACACAGGCAATCAGGGCGCCGAGAAGCACGACTGCGCCCCCGACCGGCAGCGCGGGCGCGAGAGCCGGCGCCTCACCGGTGATGCCGAGAAATCCGCCGACCATGGCAAGGAGACCGGTCTGCACCGCCGCCAGTGTCGCGAGAGACAGGCGCTGGCTCACGAGAGGACGCGACGTGATGACCGGGACAAACTGAAAGAGCGCGCCCAGCACGAGAAGGAGCAGCCAACCGACCGCCAGCAGATGCACCGCGATCAGGGTCCCGGGCGCCGAAACCGGACGCAGAGGCCATGTCGAGCCGGCAAGGGCGAGTCCCTCTGCGGCGAGAAAGTTGCCGAGCGCGCAGGCGAAAAAGAGCAGGGTCCAACGCGACAGGCGGTTGCTGATCATGGCCGCACGAAGCGTCCTCCCGCGCGGCCGCTTTCGCCTTGACGCCGGTCAAGCAGCCGGCGGCCCGTCAATGCATGTGGCGCCTGAGTCTGTCGACGTCCAGAATCGTCACTTCGTCGCCAGCCACCTCGATGAGCCGCTCGTCGCTCAGGGAGCGCAGCGTCCGCGACAGGGTTTCCGGGGTCACGGCCACATGCGCGGCGATCACCATCTTGCGCGCGGGCAGCGTCACCGTGACCCGCCCTTCGGCTCCCGGGGGGAGCAGCCCCAACAGGTAGTGCACCACGCGGTAACGGCTGTTCTGCAGCGCCAGCGTCTCGATCTCATCCCAATGGGCCTGAATCCGCAGCGCCATCTGCGCCATCACCGCGCAGCAGGTCGCGAACGACTCCCGCAGGATGCCGAGGAAGGTCTCGCGATCGAAGGCGATGAGCTCCCCGGCCTCCACACCCTCGCCGTGCACCGGGTAGCGTGGAGCTTCCATGAAAAGAACGCTCTCGGCGAATGTCTGGGAGGGGCGGATGAGCCGCATGATCTTCTCGTCTCCCTCGGGCGAGAGCCGGTAGAGCTTCACGCAGCCTCTGCGCAGCAGGAAAAAGCAGGCCGCCGCATCGCCGTGGCCGAAGAGCTGCTCGCCTTCAGCGAACGCCCGCCCCACGGCGCTCGCGAGCAACCTCTCGCGCTGAGCGTCGCTCAAGGCGGCGAAGAGATAATGATGGCGCAGCTCCCGCGCCAGCGCGCCGTCTGACTGCATGCCGGATCCTGCTCCCATTGCCGCAGCTTAGGCACGCCGCGACCGCCGGGCAAGCTTGATGACCATCAAGGCGATCGGGGCCGCCGCCAGCTATGTTCCGTCGTGAGCCGCGCGGCAGGCGGCAAGGAGCGGGATCGTGGCACACGTCGTCACTGAAAACTGTATCAAGTGCAAGTACACTGACTGCGTCGAGGTCTGTCCGGTCGACTGCTTTCACGCGGGACCGAACATGCTCGTGATCGACCCCGACGAGTGCATTGACTGTACGCTGTGCGTCGAGGAGTGCCCCGTGGAAGCGATCTTTCCGGAGGAGGAAATGCCGCCCGGCCAGGAGCATTTCCTCGAGCTCAACAAGCAGCTGGCCCGCGAGTGGCCCGTGCTCGCCGAGAAGATCCCCGCGCCCGAGGACGCGAAGCAATGGGATGGCGTGCCCAACAAGCTGGACCTGCTGCGGCGATGAGCGAGCGCCTGCGGACGATTCTCTCCTACGGGTTTCGGCCATTCTTCCTCGCCGCGGCGCTGTGGAGCGCGGTCGCGATCGGCATCTGGATCGCGATGCTGACCACCGGGCTCTCGCTCCCCTCGCGCCTCGACCCGCTCGCCTGGCACATTCACGAGATGCTGTTCGGGTTCGTCCTGGCGGCGGTGGCGGGATTCCTGCTCACCGCAATCGCCACCTGGACGGGGCGACCACCCGTGAGGGGCGCTCTGCTCGGGACTCTGGCGGCCTTCTGGCTCCTGGGCCGGATCGCCTCGCTGACCTCCCGGTGGTTTCCGGTGTGGCTCGCAATCGCGGCGGACGTCATCTTTCCGCTCGCCCTCGCTGCG
>DASZYK010000218.1:0-13848 GCA_035545455.1 Steroidobacteraceae bacterium | reverse complement strand
CCGGTGATGAGGGCCGTCCGGGAAGCGGAGCGGGAGGTGCTCGCCCGGCAGACCACCAAGACTTATGTTGCGGCGGTCGGCAACGCGGGGTTCAACGAGGCGATGGAGCGGCTGGTGCTGGGGCAGGGGCACGGCGCGCTGGCGTCTGGTCGCCTGCGCACGATTCAGGCGCCTGGCGGGTGCGGCGCACTCAGACTGGGTGCGGAACTCATTCGTGCGGCCGTGCCTGACGCCGTAGTGCACGTCAGCACACCCACCTGGGCCAACCATGTGCCTCTCCTATCCAACTGCGGCCTGAAGCTGGAGCGCTATCCGTATTTCGATCCGGCGACCGGCGGGGTGGCCTTCGACGCCATGGCCGCCGCGCTCGATCGGCTGCCGCCGCGCTCGGTGGTGCTGCTGCACGCTTCCTGTCACAACCCGACGGGCGCGGATCTCGACGAGGGTCAATGGCGGGAGCTGCTCGGGCTGATCCGGCGCCGCTCGCTGCTGCCGTTCATCGACATCGCCTATCAGGGCCTCGGCAGGGGCGTGGCGGAGGATGCCTACGGACCACGGCTCTTCTGCGAGGAGCTGCCCGAGGTGCTGGTCGCGGTCTCCTGCTCGAAGAACTTCGGCCTCTATCGCGAGCGCACGGGTGCTCTGCACGTGCTGAGCGCGACACCCGCCGCTGCTGACGCGGCGATCAGTCAGCTCATGCGGATCGCGCGCGGTCTCTACTCGATGCCGCCGGACCACGGCGCGGCCATCGTGCATGCCATCCTGACGGAGGAGCAGCTGCGCAAGTCCTGGGAGGGGGAGCTCGAGGCGATGCGGCTCAGGATCCAGAAGCTGCGCGCCGCGGCGGTGCAGCGCCTCGCCGAGACCTGCCCGCGCAAGGACTTCGGCTACATCGCGCGCCAGCGCGGGATGTTTTCCTATCTCGGCGTCGACGTGCAGGCCGTCCGCAAGCTGCGGGAGCAGCACCACGTCTACATGATGGACGACAGCCGGATCAACGTCGCGGGTTTGCGGATGGACAACATCGGGTATTTCGCGGAGGCGGTGGGCAAGGTGGTGCCGTAGGGAACGGAAACCGTGTTTCCCCCGATGGACGAGTACCCGAGACCGACACTGGCCGCCGAGCTCGGGGCGCGCGCCTGATCGAAACGGCGGCCGGAGGCCGCCTCATGGCAGCTCCTGATCCGCTACCGCGACCAGGGCATTGCGGCAGATCGGATTTCGATGCGGGTCACGAAGAACGGCCGCTGACCGGAAGTCGAGTCTCGGCCGCCTTTTGGGTGAACGCGGCGAGATTATCGAGAGTCGACCTCAATCCGGCTTCGTGGTCCTCCCGGCTTATCCCGTCCGGTACGTGCTCACAGCGTACGCTCACCAGCGTTCCGCTCTGCGCCGCCTCGAACGTCCAGACCATCCGCATCTCTCCGGAGAACGCCGGGTCGTCACTGGTGAATGTCACCGCCTGCTCGATGCGCTCGTCCGGAATCAGCTTGACGAAGCGAACCTCGACTTCGTCCGCATCGTCTGTTGTCTTGCCGGGCGTGTGCCGCGGCTCGTCATACGTAAGCCGCATGCGATAGAAGCCGCCCTCCCGGAACTCGAAGACCAGCATGCTTCCAGTCATCCCAACGGGTGGCAGCCACGCCTCCACGGCGGCGCGCGTCGAGAACGCCCTGAAGATCGTTGACGCCGGCGCGCGGATCAATATCGAGGCCGTGTCGATTCTGTCGGACATGGAAAATCCTGCAGGCGGTCTGTGAGGGCACTCCCGGCCGTCTTGGCGAGGCGGGGTTTGGCTTGGCCGGGAATGACAAGAAAAAAGGCCGCTCCTCCCGATTTTCAACCGAGCGAAGCCCGGGTGGCAAGGGATTCACCCATCGTTTCGAGCGATTGCGTGCGACGCTCGTCAGTCAAACAGTGTTCATCAAAGCGGGCGCGCGTGACCGTCCACAAAGGGTCGGGATGAGTTCTCAGGTGCCAACTGGACAAGTGCGGCGGCCTCTCAGTTCAAATCTCCTAAGTCGCATTAGCGGACCCTTGGGCGCTTCACGAGAAGCGATCCAGCTCTACGACCGAGAGGATGCGGATCGAATGGCCGGGGGTCCCAGCGACTCCGCAGAGTCGGACAGCGACTGGGTCCTCCCAAAGATGTTGTGCGTCAGCTGCAGCCAACCTAGAAGCTAGCTAAAGAGTTGATCTAGAAGCTTTGATCCGCGATCGGTGAAAAGCCATCCAAGAGCAATGGAGTTCATTACAGCCGTTGCCCAGAATGCCACTTGGAAGCTCCGTTTTCGGGACTTGTGGTGTAGTACTCTCTGGGCCACAACGGCACCAGGCCATCCCGCCGCGAGCCCGAGGAAGAGCAGGTGACTTTCCTTCGTTCTCCACTGTCCGCGCTGTGCAGCCGCCTTGTCGAACCAGTACGCAAGAAACGTCACGATGCTGACAGCGGCGTAGGTCGCGACAACCGATAGCGGTAGCCGTCCCGCGGCTGCCCCTCCGACGATCAACAGCACAAATAGCGAAGTAATGATCAGCGGGAAGGTATTGGATGGTGGAGGTCTCGGTCGAGTCGGCAGCGACTGCTTCACGCGGACAGCGCGCGGACGTCTCTTTTCGTCGAACGCGAGTTCGTACGTCACCATATCACCGTCAACCGGGGGGCGGCGCCCCTCAGAGATCGCGGTAATATGGAGAAACACGCGTGCACCACCTCCAACGGGAGTAACGAAGCCGAAGCCCCGCTCCGCGTTCCAATGAGTGACCTGTCCCTTTAGCCGCATGATGTCGCCATGCCGTCGTTTGCTCGACCTACTTCGCTGGATCCTGACGCCCAGAAGAGCATAATTTGCCTTCCCCATACCGGACAGTGCTGGGCGTCTCAATGGGGTCGATTGGAGCCAATCGTCACCTCGCTTGATGACCGCGTTTACGATGCGGGGTGGTCCGGGCCTCTCGTGCCGCGCTCGAAGAGGAATTCGTACGCGGCTGGATTGCGTGTGCCGGAGCGCACCCAGGTGGCGCTGCGCCTGTCGACTGTCAGGAACCACGACTGACGTTGACGCACGCCACCGGTTCCGGAGAAGGCGTGGCAGTCGAGGACGGCGGCGCAGCCGCCGTGCTCGGGGTCGCGCACGGAGGCATAGCGGATCATCCGCATGTCCGCCGCGCGGGCGATTCGTGCCAGTGACTGGCATGCGCCGTAGTCCTCGGGATGGCGCCACATTCGCTCGTCGCGCACGAATGGCTTCGCACGAAGGTCAATGGACTTGCCGCGCGCCACGGCCTGGAAAACGGTGTGCGGTACCCCGTCGAGCCGGGTGAGTCCGTGGCTGGCGGTCACGAAGCGCCAGCGCCAATAGCCGAGCTCCGCACAACTCGTCCGCACGGCTTCCGCTCCGTACCAGACGCCGGGATCGTCGTAGGCGCGGAAACGCGAGCCGCGCGCGGGTGGGGGATAGCGGAAGGGGGTGTAGAGCAGATAGTCGAGGCCGGCGCACTGAGCCGGGACAGGAGGCTTCGACGTCTCGAGCACCGACTCCAGGATCTCCTGCTCCGCGAGGCTGTCGACCAGCGCGCGAGTGGCAACGACGTGCTGCGCTTCGACGGCGCGCCACAGAGTCAACTCGCTGCTTTTCGACTCAGATGCGACCGCGCGCGGCGTCCAGGTACTGGACGACATGGAAGAGTCCTTCGGCCGTCAGAATCCGGTGGGCCGGCTCCGCGCCCAGCGCGTCGTTGCCGGAGTGCAGCCAATCGCGCATCGCCTGCGCTTTGCCGCCGGTGATCGCGGCGAGGGAGCGGTAGAGGCGCACGAAGGCGGCCGCGAGCTCCCAGGCCTTCGTGTCCTGCTGCAGTTGCCAGGTGCCGGCCGCGAGCCGCGAGACCGTCGCGGGGCTGAGGCCCAGCACCTTGCCGAGCTGGGCCTGGCGCACCTCCAGCTGCTCGGCCGCGCGCACGGTCGCCTTGGACAGGACCATCGCGGCGCTTTGGGGATCTGCTGCCGGCAGGGCCATGAAGCTACCTCTCAGCAGAAAGAATACAGCGAAATACTTTCAATAGCAAATCGGTGCCTGGGGCGGCCCTAGTAGTTCCCCGGGGCCTGTGGCGCGCTCTTGCGCTCCAGCGTCACGAAGGTGAAGGGGTATGCATTGCGCTCGTCGGCCGGATGGCTGTGGCACTCGACGTCGGCCCACTGCGTGGGGTCGAAATCCGGGAAGAACGTGTCTCCCGGAATCTCCGCGTGCACCAGCGTGAGATAGATGCGGCGCGCGAAAGGCATCAGCAGCCGATAGATCTCCGCGCCGCCGATCGCCATCAGCTCCTCGGCGTCGCGCGCGCAGCCGAGCGCCTGCCCGAGCGAGCGCACCACGACCACGCCCTCAGCCCGCCACTCGCGGTCGCGTGTCAGCACGAGATTGGTGCGGCCCGGCAGCGGCCTCCCGATGGACTCGTAGGTCTTGCGCCCCATCAGCAGGATCTTGCCCATCGTCAGCGCCTTGAAGCGCTTCAGGTCCTCCGCAAGCCGCCACGGCAGGGAGTTGTCGCGCCCGATCGTGCCGTTCTCCGCCATCGCGGCGATGAGAGAGATGAGCGGTTGCTGCAGGACCATGATGTGACCGGCGGCGACGGCGTGTCAGATCTCGACCACGGTGTTGAGGACCACCACGCCGCGGAAAGGCATGCGGAAGAATTCCGCCGCCTGCGTGCTGTGGCGCTGCATGAAGGCGAAGAGGCGCCTCTGCAGGCCTTTCCATCCCGGCAGCGGGCGCGCGCGAACCACGTGCTGGCCGACGAAGAACGAGCTGTCCTCCGTGAAGACCCTGAGGCCGCGGGAGCGGCACGCCTTCAGCGCCTCGCTGACGTCGGGCGTCTCCATGAAACCGAACCGGGCATTGACCAGATAGACACCGGGCAGCGTCTCCTCGATCTCCACCCGCCGCACAGGGTCCTGACGAGGAGTGCGCATCACCTCCACGTTGAGGATGATCACCCGCTCGTGCGCGACGCCGTTGTGCTCGATGTTGCGGATCAGCGCGGACGGCACGAGATTCGGGTCGCTGGCGAGAAACACTCCCGTCCCGGGAACGCGGTGCGTTCCGGCGATCAGTTTCGGCAGATCGGCACGCGGCACCGCCATCTTGGCGAGCGCCGCGCGCAGCTCCAGGCGTCCGCTGCGCCAGGTCATGAACACCGCGAACAGGCCGGCCGCAAGGGTGAGCGGGATCCAGCCGCCCGTCGGTACCTTGGTGAGGTTGCCGAGAACGAAGACGGCGTCGACCACCATCATCAGTCCGAAGAGGGTGCCCACGGACCACTTCGACCAGCTCCACTGCGTCGCCGCCACGAACGACCCGAGGATGGTCGTCACCAGCATGGTGCCGACCACGGCCGCGCCGTATGCACCGGAGAGGGCGCTCGATGAGCCGAAGCCGATGACGAACGCGACCACGGCGATGAAGACCAGCCAGTTGACGATCGGCACGTAGATCTGCCCCTGCTCGGTGGCGGAGGTCTGCAGCACCCGGATGCGCGGCAGCAGATCGAGCTGCACCGCCTGGCGGGCCATGGAGAAAGCGCCCGAAATGACCGCCTGCGAGGCGATGACCGTCGCCGCCGTCGCCAGAACCACCATCCAGGGCAGCACCGAGGCCGGCACCATGAGATAGAGCGCCTGCGGCAGATATCTGCCCTTCGCAAGCAGCAGCGCGCCCTGACCGAAGTAATTGAGAATGAGGGCCGGCCAGACGAGCGCGAACCAGGCGAGCCGCACCGGCTCCTTGCCGAAGTGCCCCATGTCGGCATAGAGCGCCTCGCCGCCGGTGATGGCGAGGAATACCGCGCCGATGATCGCCAGCGCGGCTCCCGGGCGATGAGTCAGCAGCTCGATGCCGTAGAAGGGATTGATCGCCGCAAGCACCACCGGGTCGCGGCGGATCGCCGCGGCGCCGGTGAGCCCGATCACGACGAACCAGACCAGCATGATGGGGCCGAAGAGGCTGCCGACCCGCGCGGTGCCGCGGCGCTGATAGGCGAAGAGGCCGGCGATGACGCCCACCGTCACGGGGATGATCGCGCTCTTCAGATCGGGATTGAGGACTTCCATGCCCTCGACGGCGCTCAGGACGGAGATCGCGGGGGTGATGAGGGAGTCACAGAAAAAGAATGCCGTGCCCGCGAGCGCCAGCCACACGACGACCCGCGCCCACAGGCTCCCGGCGACGATCTGCCGCTGAGCCAGCGCGAACATCGCGAGAATGCCGCCCTCGCCCTCGTTGTCGGCGCGCATGATGACGGTGACATACTTGATGGTGACGGAGATCGCGAGCGCCCACAGGATGAGCGACAGCGATCCGAGCACCGCCTCGCTGTCGAAGCGGCCGGCCTGGCTCAGCGTCTCATCGAGGGCATAGAGCGGGCTCGTGCCGATGTCCCCGTAGACGACGCCCATGGCGCCGATGACCGCTGTCAGGCTCCAGCGACGGGACTGGCTCATGGGGCGAGCGCCGCGCGCCTTCAGCGGCGCCGCGAGGACTTCCGGGTCGTTCCGCGCCCGCGTCCGGTATCCGTCCCGCGCCGGCCGGTGTTGCGCGCCTGGCGGGTGCGCTGGGTTGCCGGCGGCTTCCGCTTCGGCTTGCGCGGGCGCGATCGGGCGCGCGCCGCGGGCCGCTTCGGCGGGTCAGGCGGCCAGAGCATCGTGCCGCGGCATTGGGGGAAGCCGCAATGGCAGGCGAACACCTCGTCTATGCCGGGCGGGTCGTCGTCCTCGCGCTGGATCTGATAGTCGTAGGTCATCTCCTCCCCGGGCTCGATGGTACGTATGGCCTCGATGAAGACCCGGCGGTTCTCGATCACCGACTCGCAGTTGGGACTGCAGGAATGATTGAGAAACCGCGCATCGTTGCCATCGACGCCGGCGTCGATGACCGTCCTCCAGTCGACGATGAAGAGGAACGTATGGGAGTCGTTGGCGTCCTTGCTCTCGTAACGCCGGTCCGCCTCCTCGTGCGACACCCGCTCGCCGAGATACTCGACGATGCGGGTGCCCTTGCGGATGCGGCGCAGCGCGAACGCTCCCATTCCGTGGACGGGAGAGCTGCGCACCTCGAACAGCGGCTGACGCGCCATGTCAGACCGCCACCGGCGCGGCAATGGCGGGATGATATTGGTAGCCCACGAATTCGAAATCCTCGAAGGTGTAGTCGAAAAGGGTGCTCGGCCGGCGCCGGATGTCGAGCCGCGGCGGCGGGAAGGGAGCGCGCGAGAGCTGCAGCCTCGCCTGCTCGAGATGATTGAGATAGAGATGGCAGTCGCCGCCCGTCCAGACGAGCTCGCCGGGCGCGAGGTCGCATTGCTGCGCGAACATATGGGTGAGCAGCGCGTAGCTGGCGATGTTGAACGGAACCCCGAGGAACACGTCGGCGCTGCGCTGATAGAGCTGACAGGACAGCCGGCCGTTGGCCACGTAGAACTGAAAGAGCGCATGGCAGGGCATGAGATGCATCTGCTCGAGCTCGCCCACGTTCCAGGCGCTGACCAGGATGCGCCGCGAGTCGGGGGTGCCGCGCAGCAGCTCGAGCGCCACCCGGATCTGATCGATGGTGCGCCCGTCCGGGGCCAGCCACTCGCGCCATTGCTTGCCGTAGACCGGTCCCAGCTCGCCGCGCTCATCGGCCCACTCGTCCCAGATGGTGACACCCTGGTCATGCAGCCAGGCGACGTTGGTGTCGCCCCGCAGGAACCAGAGCAGCTCGCAGACGACCGAGCGCAGGTGGACTCGCTTGGTGGTGACCAGCGGAAATCCGCGCGAGAGGTCGAAGCGCAGCTGCTCGCCGAAAAGCGACAGCGTCCCGGTGCCCGTGCGGTCACCCTTGCGCGCGCCTTTCTCCAGGATGCGGCGCATCAGATCGAGATAGGATTTCATCGCGCCCGGCTCACTGCGCGGCGGCGAAATTACCCGAGCGCAGGCGGGCGCTGTAGGCGTAGGTGAGCAGAGCCCCGCCGATGAGAATCATGGGCAGTGACAGCAGCTGGCCCATCGTCAGCCAGCCCCAGGCGAGATAGCCGACCTGCGGATCGGGCAGGCGCACGAACTCGACCAGGAAGCGGAATGTCCCGTAGAGCACGAGGAAGAGCCCCGAGGGGGCGAGCCGCGGGCGGGACTTCGCGGTGAACCACCACATGACCGTGAAGAGCACGATCCCTTCCAGAAACCCCTCGTAGAGCTGCGATGGCTGGCGGACCTGGCCGTGGTAGAGAAAACCCCAGGGGAGCGTGGTGGGCTTGCCCCAGAGCTCGCCGTTGATGAAATTGCCCATCCGTCCGAAGAAGAGGCCCGGCGCCGGCAGAGGGGCGGTGAAGTCGAGAACGTCGGCGAAGCTGCGGCCGCGGCGGTGCGCGAATATCGCCAGGGCGACGAGAGCCCCGATGAGGCCGCCATGGATGGACATCCCGCCGTCCCAGATCTCGATCGGGTACCACGGGTTCTGCGCCGTCCAGAAGGTGAGGCCGTAGATCAGCACATAACCGATGCGGCCGCCGAGAATGCCGCCCACCATGCCGAAAAAGACGAGATCGTCGACATCCACCGGCTTCCAGGTCGAGCCCGGCCGCGCGGCGCGCCAGCGCCCCAGCAGCCACGCCGTCGCGAACCCGATCAGGTACATGATGCCGTACCAGTGCACCTTGACCGGACCCAGCCGCAAGGCGATGGGATCGATGTCCGGGTAGACGATCATGGCGGCGAAGTTTAGCCGACCTCGCGCGTGACGCGGCAGAAGAAAGCCTTCAGGTAGCGGGTTTCCGGGATCGCGGGGTGCACCGGATGGTCGGGCGACTGGCCGCCGGACTCCAGGATCTGCACGAACCGGCCGGTGTGCCGGGCGGCCGTCTGGATCGCCGCCACCAGCTCCTCCGGCGCGAGGTGATAGGAGCAGGAGCAGGAGACGAGCAGCCCCTCTCCTTCGATGAGGGCGAGCGCGAGCTGATTGAGCTTGCGGTAGGCGGCTTGTCCCTGCGGGATGTCCTTCTTGCGCTTGATGAAGGCCGGCGGATCGAGGATCACGACATCGAAGCGCTCGCCCCGATCGTGCAGAGCCTTCATGGCCTCGAACGCATCGGCGCGGATCGTCTCCAGCGCGACCCCGCTCGCCTGCGCATTGCGCCGCGCGAACTCCAGCGCCGTCTCCGACGAGTCGATGCAGCTTGCGGCGGCGGCACCGGCCTTGAGCGCGGTGATGCCCCACGCCCCGGCGTAGCTGCACACGTCGAGGACTCGTGCGCCAGGCCAGAGGTACCGGGCCATGCGCGAGCGATTGTGGGCCTGATCGTAGAACCAGCCGGTCTTCTGCCCTTGAGTCAGCGGCGCCATGAAGCGAAGCCCGGCCTCCACCGCGGTGATCTCCGCGGGAACTTCGCCGAAGGCGACGGCCGCGGCCTGCGGCAGCTGCTCGAGCAGCCGTGCCGCGGAGTCGTTCTTCCAGTAGAGCCCCGCCGGCGAAAGCAGCGCGCGCGCCGCCTCGCCGACGGTGTCCTTCAAGGCTTCCATGCCGGCGGTTGCGATCTGGCCCACCAGCACGTCGCCGTACCGGTCGAGAACCAGTCCCGGCAGGCCGTCGGATTCACCGAACACGAGGCGATAGTACGGCTCGCGGTAGAGCCGCTCCCGCAGCGCAAGCGCCGCGCGCAGGCGCGTCTCGATGAGCGCACGATCGATGGGATGCGCGGGGCTCCTGCTGACGATGCGTGCGCAGATGAGCGCGTGCGGATTGACGTACGCGTGCCCCAGGAACTGGCCGCGCTGCGACTTGACCTGCGCGAGATCTCCGGGCGCGAATGCCGCGAGCGGCGTCGCATCGGAGTCGATCTCGTTGCTGAAGACCCAGAGGTGTCCCGAGGCGATGCGCCGCTCTTCGCCGCGCTTCAGGCGCAGCTCGCGGGCGCGGCCGGAATCGGCGCGGGAGGATGGGGAGGGTGAGGTCGACACGGCTGCGATGGGAGTTCGGCGGCCGGCAGTATACAGAATCGCCGATCGGGGTATTCTCTGCGGCGGCATGGAGACTCGACACCTGAACCCGGATGGCACGCCGAAGCACACCAACCGGCTGATTTCCGAGACCAGCCCGTATCTGCGTCAGCATGCGCACAATCCGGTGGACTGGTATCCCTGGGGCGAGGAAGCGTTCAGGCGGGCCGTGCGGGAGCGCAAGCCCATTCACCTCAGCGTCGGTTACGCCGCCTGCCATTGGTGCCACGTGCTCGCCGCCGAGAGCTTCGAGGACGAGCCCACGGCGCAGGTGCTGAACGAGCTCTTCGTCAACATCAAGGTGGACCGGGAGGAGCGCCCGGACGTCGATCGCATTTACCAGATCGCGCAGCAGATGCTGACGCAGCGCTCGGGCGGCTGGCCGCTCACCATGTTTTTGACGCCCGATGACCGCCGGCCGTTCTTCGGCGGGACTTATTTCCCCAGGGAGGCGCGCTTCGGGCTGCCGGCCTTCCGGGAGCTGCTGTTGCGCGTGGCCCGCTACTACCACGAGCACGAGGCCGAGCTGCGGCAGCAGAACGAGGCGCTGATGTCGGCGTTCGCGCAGCTCGAACCGCCGGCCCCGGAAGCGACGGTGGAGCTGGGCGATGCGCCGCTGCGCCTGTGCCGGCAGGCGCTCGAGCGGACCTTCGATCCCCGGTACGGCGGCTTCGGCGGCGCGCCGAAATTCCCGCACCCGAAGTCACTGGAGTTGCTGTTGCGTCAGTGGCGCGCCGGCGCCGATGGCGATACTCCCGACCTGCACGCGCTCTACATGAGCGGCCTGACCCTGCGGCGGATGGCGGATGGAGGCATCAACGACCAGCTGGCGGGCGGCTTCTGCCGCTATTCGGTCGATGAGTACTGGATGATCCCGCACTTCGAGAAGATGCTCTACGACAACGGCAGCCTCCTCGCCGTGTATGCGGACACGTATGTCGCCACCGGGGACGAGTTCTACGGCAGGGTGGCCGCGCAGACCGCCGATTGGGTGCGCCGCGAGATGCAGTCCCCCGAAGGCGGATACTACTCGAGCCTGGATGCCGATTCGGAGGGGCACGAAGGCAAGTTCTACGTCTGGGACCGGGAGGAGGTGCGCGCGGCCCTGACGCCCGCGGAATACGAGGCATTCGCCCCTCGCTACGGTCTCGACCGCGATCCCAACTTCGAGGGCCGCTGGCACCTGCACGTCTTCCGCCCGGTGGAGGACATCGCTGCCGCGCTGGGCCGCGCGCGCGAGAGCATCGAATCGGACTTGAGCGCCGCACGCGGGAAACTGCTGCGGCTGCGCGAGCGCCGGGTCCGCCCCGGAAGGGATGACAAGATGCTCGCCTCCTGGAACGGCCTGATGATCCGCGGCATGGCGGCCGCGGCGCGCGCCCTCGGCCGCGACGACCTGGCCGAGTCGGCCGCGCGGGCCCTCGATTTCACGCGCCGCGCGCTCTGGCGGGACGGCCGGCTCCTGGCGACCTACAACGACGGACGCGCGCACTTGAATGCGTATCTGGACGATTACGCGTTCCTCGCGGATGCCGTTCTGGAGCTGCAGCAGGTCCGCTTCCGCGCCGATGAGCTGCAATTCGCCCGCGAGCTGCTGGAAGTGATCCTGCGGCATCATGTCGACGAGAGCGCCGGCGGCTTCTTCTTCACCTCGGATGATCACGAGGAGCTCATCCATCGGCCGAAGTCCTTCGGCGATGACGCCACTCCGGGGGGCAACGGCGTCGCCGCGTTCGTGCTGCAGCGGATGGGATATCTTCTCGGCGAGACCCGTTACCTCGACGCCGCGGAGCGGACCGTGAGGGCCGGATGGGCCGTGATGGAGAAGTACCCGCAGGCCCACACGAGCCTGCTCATTGCGCTGGAGGAGCTGCTCTCCCCGCCGGAGACCGTCGTGTTGCGCGGCGATGCCGGGATCATCGACACCTGGAGGCGCGAGCTCGCCCGGCTCTACTCGCCGCGCCGGATGGTGCTGGCCGTCCCGGCCGGGACGCCGGATCTGCCGCCGGCGATCGCGGAGAAGGCGGCAAGAGGGCAGGCGTTGGCGTACGTATGCCGCGGCAACGTCTGCGGGGAGCCCGTCGATTCCTTTGCGGAGCTGACCGAGGCGCTGCGGGCTTAGGTCCTCAGGACAAGAGCTCCACGGCACCGCCGATCGCCGCCGTGTTGATGGTGAGGGTCCGCTCGGTCGCGAATCGCTGCAGGTAGTTCGGGCCTCCCGCCTTCGGCCCGGTTCCCGACAGGCCCTGGCCGCCGAACGGCTGTACTCCGACGACGGCTCCGATCATGTTTCGGTTGACGTAGGTGTTGCCCACCGGCAGCGCGCGGAACACCTGCTCCGCCATGCTCTCGAGCCGGCTGTGCACGCCGAGGGTGAGTCCGAAGCCCGTGGCGCGTATCGCCTCCAACACCTGCGGCAGCTGCGCGGCACGGTAGCGGAACACGTGCAGAATGGGACCGAACTCCTCCGTCCGCAGCTGGTCGGCCGTCTCGAGCTCGAAGAGGCGCGGGCCGAAGAAGTGGCCGCTGCGCGCGCAGTGCTCGACCGGACAGTCGTAGAGCAGTTTCGCCTCGACGGTCATCCGCTGCGCGTGCCTGAGCAGGCGCTGCCGCGCCTCCGTGGAGATCACCGGGCCGACGTCCGTCGCAGGATCGGCCGGATCGCCGATCTTCAGACACTTCATCGCCCCGATCAGCATCCCGATGACCCGGTCCGCGATCTCCTCCTGCAGGTACAGCACGCGCAGAGCCGAGCAGCGCTGCCCGGCGCTGGTGAACGCCGAGGCGACCACATCGTCGACGACCTGCTCGGGAAGCGCCGTCGCATCGACGATCATTGCGTTCACGCCGCCGGTCTCGGCGATGAGCGGCACGATCGGCCCCTCCCGCCCGGCGAGAGTGCGGTTGATGGTCGCGGCGGTCGCGGTCGAGCCGGTGAATGCCACGCCGGCTAGCGCCGGATGGGTGAGGGCCGTCGCGCCGAAGACCGGGCCGTCGGCCGGCGCGAGCTGCAGCACCTCGTGCGGAATCCCCACCTCGTGCAGGAGCCTCGTCATCGCATGGGCAATCAGCGTGGTGGCCGGCGCCGGCTTGGCGAGAACCGCGTTGCCGGCCATGAGGGCCGCCGTGATCTGCCCCGTGAAGATGGCGAGCGGGAAATTCCACGGACTGATGCAGGCGAACACGCCGCGTCCCTGGAAGGAGAGCAGGTTCCTCTCGCCCACGGGCCCGTCGAGCTCGCGGGGAGCGGCGAACAGCTCGCGGCCGCGCCGCGCGTAGTAGCGGCAGAAATCCACCGCCTCGCGGATCTCCGCGATGGCGTCGGGCAGCGTCTTGCCGGCCTCCCGCACCAGCAGGTGGAGAAAGAAGCCGCGGCGCCTCTCCAAGAGGTCCGCGGCCTGCTCCAGGCAGGCGGCGCGGTGGCCGGCAGGTTTTGCATCCCAGGCGCGCTGGGCCCGTGCGCAGCTGGTCATCGCGGCGGCGATCTCCGCCTCCGTGGCATCCCGCGTCAACCCTACCGTCGTCGTGACATCCGCCGGCGAGAGCACCGGTACTCCGGGCTCGATGGCCTCCGCCTGGCTCAGCACCGGGCCGCCCTTGTACGAGACCGCGGCTGCCGCCCGGAGCTCGCTCTCGAGCGCCGCGAGCTCGGCCGGATTGCCGAGATCGGCGCCCCGGGAGTTGCGGCGCGAGCCGTAGAGATCGCGCGGCTCGCGGATCCGCGCGGAACCGCCGTCGCCCGGAGCCGCTGCGGAGTTGGGAATGAGGCTGCCCATGACTTGACCCACGACCTGCTCCACGGGAATCTCTTTGTTGAGGAAATG
>DASZYK010000217.1:0-5097 GCA_035545455.1 Steroidobacteraceae bacterium | reverse complement strand
CCGTGAGCCTCAATGCCGCCCTGCAGTCGATCGACGTGGCCCTCCGTCGCGTCAACGACGACCTCCGCCGCTCCGCGCTCGGGGTGGGAGGGCGGGGCATGAGCGGCTCCACGGTCGTGGCGCTCGTCGTTCGCGGCGGCGAGTGGGGGGTCTGCTGGGCTGGCGACAGTCGCGCGTACCTTCGGCGCCAGGGCGCCCTGACCCAGTTGACCCGGGATCACTCGCTTGCCGAGGAGCCGCCCGCCGACGTGGCCGACGTCCCTTCATCCGCCCAGAGCGAGCTCACTCGCGCCGTGGGCGGCGACGATGGGCTCGAGCTGGAGAGCGTGGCGGACGGCATCGCTCCGGGCGATCGCTTTCTCCTCTGCAGCGACGGCCTGTATCGTGCGCTCGATGCGACGACCCTCAACCAACTGTTGACGGACGGTACGCCATCCGAATCCAGCCGCGCGCTCGTCGAGGCGGCATGCCGCGCGGGCGCCCGGGACAACGTGACGGCCGTCGTGGTCGATATCCGGCAGGCACATGAAAGCTGATCCTCCCGATCCGGGCGAAACGCGCCTCCGCGCGAGCGCGGGCACCGATACCGCCGCGCGCGCGCCCGACGCCACTCTCCTGCATGCTGCGGCTGCCGCCGGGATTCCGGCCGACATGACGCGCGTGGCCGCCGCGCGGGCCCCGCGGGCGCCGATATTCGGGGAGGGATACCGGCTGCGCGGCCGTTATCTGCTCGATCGCCTGATCGGGCAGGGGGCGATGGGACAGGTCTGGCGGGCGAAGGACCTGCTCGGGGAGGAGGCTCGCGACCGCAACCCGTTCGTGGCCGTCAAGGTGCTCAACGCCGATTTCGAGGGACATTCAGACGCGTTCGTCGCCATGCACCGCGAGGCATCGCGCGCCCAGAAGCTCGCGCATCCCAACATCGTCACCGTCCACGTGTTCGATCGCGACGACGTGTCCGGGCGGGCGTTCATCGCGATGGAGCTGCTCGAGGGCCGGCCGCTCGACCGCGTCATCCGCGAGGCCGGGACCGGGGGACTGCCGCGCAGCCAGGCCCTGTCGATCATCCGCGGGATGGCCGAGGGCCTGGCCTATGCCCATCGGAAAGGGATCGTGCACTGCGACTTCAAGCCGGCCAACGTGTTCCTGACCTCCGAGGGCGTTCCGAAGATCCTCGATTTCGGGATCGCGCGCGCGGCGAAGGCCGCGGCCGGGCGCGGCGCTGCGGCTGCGGCTGACGCCCAGGCGGAGGACTCCGATGAGGCCGGCTTCCAGGGATATACGCCCGCCTACGCGTCCCCGGAGGCGCTTTCCGGCCAGCCGGCGAGTACCGCGGAAGACGTTTTCGCGCTCGGGATCGTTGCCTTCGAGCTGGTGAGCGGCGTCCATCCGTTCCGCCGGATGTCAGCCCTCGAGGCACGGGAGGCCCGTGTCGAGCGTCCGCCGCTGAAGGGTCTCAAACGGCGCGAGGCTCGGGCGATCGAGAGCGCTCTCGCCTTCGACGCCTCACAGCGCCCACAGGATGCGAGCCAGTTCCTGCGCCGGCTGCAGGGGATGCCGGCGATTCAGAAGGGCCTGCTCGCCGCCGTGGCGGTCCTGCTGCTGGCCGCGGCCGGCCTGGAATACCGCAGCTATCTGCAGTCCCTGCCGGCGGTGCCGCTCACCAGCCTGCCGCTCGCCGTGCAGCAGCAGTTCCACGACAGGATCCGTGAGGGCGACACGTCGCTGCGGTATCTGCGCAGCAGCGGCGACATCACCGCGAGCGCCGATGCGGCGGAATATTTCGCCGAGGCCTACCGGCTCCATCCCAGGGACCCGGAGGCGGTCCGCGGCCTGGAGACGGCGGCAGGGTATGCGATCGGCTGGTACTCGAAGCTGCCCGACCGCCACGAGGCACTGCGGCAGCTGAAGCTGTTTCGCGCCAAGAGCGCATTCTATGCCGGCTACCAGCCGCTGCGGCGCGCCATCCGCGACGCCGGAGGAGAGTAAGTGAAGAGCTCCGAAGCCTGCAGCCGATCGAACGTTCACGGGGGGGTTATGAGAGAGATTCTGGTGGCGGGCCGCGCGGCATTGCCGCTTGCAACGCTGTGCCTGCTGAGTGCCTGCGCTTCCGAGGGCGCAACGGGACCGCTGACCGGCGGCCAATCCCGCGGCGCCGCGGCGGCCACCCAGGGCATGGTGGCGCGAGCGGACCTGGAAATCGTCGACTGTCTGCTGCCGGGCCAGGTCCGTCAGCTCGGCAACACCACTTACATCACACAGCGCCGTCCCATCCACACGACCACCGCCGATTGCCGGATTCGCGGCGGTGAGTACGTCGCGTATGACCGCGCCGACTACAAGTCCGCGCTCAAAGTCTGGATGGGCGCGGCACAGGCGGGAGACGCCAAGGCGCAGAACTACGTCGGCCAGATTTTCGAGAGAGGTCTCGGCACCTCGCCCGATTATCCGGCCGCGGCCATCTGGTACCAGAAGGCCGCTGACCAGGGATACGGGCCCGCGCTCTTCAACCTCGGGACGCTGTACGAGCGGGGACTCGGCGTGCCCGAGGACCGCCTGAAGGCGCTCAATCTCTACCGGCAGGCGTGGGGCATCCCGGCCGACAACGTCATATACGCCTCGGCCGCGCGCCGCGAGCAGAGCCGGCTTCGTGATCAGCTGCAGAAGGTCATTGCGGAGAAGGACCAGCAGCTCGACCTGCTGAAACAGCAGCTCACCGACCTCGAGCGCCGCGCCCGCAAGTCCGCCGGCAGCGATCAGAAATCCGACAAGGAGGTGAAGGCGTTGCGGGCCTGGATCGCCCGCCTCGAGACGGAGCGGCGCTCGAGCGCGTCGCGGCTCGCCCGCATGCCGTCGCAGACCCGGGGTGCGATCGAGAGCGCCGCCGTGGTGCCGCTCGACGTCGATGCGCAGAAGCGGCTCGTCAAGGGGATGGATTTCGGCCGCTACTACGCGCTGATCATCGGCAACCAGGACTACCAGGTGCTTCCGCCGCTCGTGACGCCGCGTACCGACGCGGAGCGCGTTGCGAAGCTGCTCAAGGACAAGTACGGCTTCACGGTGAAGGTGATCAATGACGCCAACGATGTGACGATGCTGCGGGCGCTGAACGACCTGAACCGGGTGCTGCGCCCCGACGACAACCTCCTCATCTATTACGCCGGACACGGCACGCAGCTGAAGAACGCCTACACCGATGTCGGCTACTGGCTGCCGGTCAACGCCAGCCGGCCGCCCGACGACACTTTTTGGGTTCCCAACGCGCAGATCACCGCGCACCTGGCGCGTCTTCCCGCGCAGCGCATCCTCGTCGTGGCCGACTCCTGCTACGCGGGACTCCTGTCGTCGGACCCCGGCGTCAACATCTTCGGCACCGAGGCGCACCTCACCATGGATTACGTGAAGTACAAGCTGCCGAAGCGTGCGCGCCTGCTGATCGCCTCGGGCGGCAACGATCCGGTGTTCGACCGGGGCGGCAACGGCGACTCCGTGTTCGCGCGCGCATTCCTCGACGTGCTGCAGTCGAATTCGCGGATTCTCTCGACACCCGCGCTCTACACCGAGATCGAGTCGAAGATGAAGAAAGCCGATGCCGCCGGCCATTTCGACGAGGTGCCCCAGTTCAAGGCGATCCGCGCCGCCGGCGACGATCTCGGCGATTTCTTCTTCATTCCGCAGGATCTCGGGTCCTGACGTGACCGCGGGGACCGCGGCGGAGCAGCTGCTGCGCGAGGCGATCGCGAGGCATCGCGCGGGTGATCACGTGCTGGCGGAAGCGGGCTATCTCCGGTATCTGGCGGATCATCCGCGGAGCGCCTCGGCGCTGCACTTCCTCGGCCTTCTGCGCAGCCACCAGGGGCGCAATGCGGATGCGATCCCTCTCATGACACAGGCGCTCGAGATCGACCCGGAATACGTGGACGCCTGGAGCAATCTCGGCATCGCTCATTATCAGGAGCGCGACCTCGAGGGCGCGGAGAGATGCTATCGACGCGCGATCGAGCTCAATCCCGGCTTCGTCAACGCCTGGGCCAATCTCGGTCTGACGCTGCGTGCGCAGGATGCGCACGAACAGGCGGCAGAGGCATGGAAGCGCGCCCTCGAGCTCTCTCCCAACATGCGCAGCGTCGCGATCCCCTTCGGACAGCTCCTCTACAAGCTCGGGCGGCAGACCGAAGCGCTGGAGTTCTATCGGCGCTGGCACGAGGTCGAGCCCGATGATCCGATCCCGACCCACATGCTGGCCGCGCTGGGCGGCGCCGGGCGTCCGGAGCGCGCCTCGGACGGGTACATCCGCTCGACTTTCGATGACTTCGCGGATTCCTTCGACCAGAGCCTCGAGCTGCTGCGCTACCGGGCGCCGGAGCTGCTCTGCGAGGCCGTGACACGATCAGCGGCGGCCGCGGGCCGCGGGCCGCTCGCGGTTCTCGATCTCGGCTGCGGCACCGGCCTCTGCGGCCCTCTGCTGCGCCCTGTTGCCAGCCGGCTGATCGGCGTGGACCTCTCGCCCAAAATGCTGGCGAAGGCCGCGGCCCGGGGGGTCTACGATCAGTTGAACTGCGCGGAGCTGACGCAATGGCTCGCGACGTGCGGGGAGAAGTTCGACGTCGCAGTGGCGGCCGACGTGCTCTGCTATTTCGGTGAGCTCAGGGAGGTGTTCGGGCACGTCCGGCAGGCGCTCGTGCCCGAAGGGCGTTTCGCCTTCTCGCTCGAGGCGCTGCAGGGGGAGGGCTCCGGCGAGCCGTTTTTGCTCAAGCCTCACGGGCGCTACCAGCACGCGCGCAGCTACGTGGAGTCCACGTTGGCCGCATCGGGGCTGAGCCTCGTCGAGCTCTCCGAAGCCGTGCTGCGCTACGAGCGCGGCGAGCCGGTGGCGGGTCACCTGGTGATCGCGTCACCGGCCGGCTGAAATCCCTTCGGCATACTCCCGCGGGACAGCGCCCTCAGTCGTTGGGCGCGCCTTCGAGGATCCACTGGTAGAGGATCTGGCACTCGCTCGAGCCGGGGAGGAAGACCTGGGTCATCCCGAGACCCTGGGCCGCCGTGTCCGTGCTCGTACACGCAGCCAGGTAGAGCTGGCTCGAGTTCGGCGATCCC
>DASZYK010000216.1:0-2900 GCA_035545455.1 Steroidobacteraceae bacterium | reverse complement strand
GAGCCCCAGCATCGCGAAACCGAAGACGAGCATCGCCGCGCCCCACCAGAGATTGATGTCGATGCCGAGGGAGCGCCGATAGATCCCTGGATCGCCGAGGAGCCCGTAGCCCGCGAGCAGCGCGCCGAGCAGGACGAAGAGGCTGCCGATCGGAATGCGGATGTCGAGTCCCATGGCGCTCACCGGAATATGAAGTTGAGGACAATCGCGCCGGCGAGCACGCAGGCGCCGAGCACGGCCGGGCGTGCGTACCAGCGCTCGCCCGCCGGGGCGCGCAACCGCGGCGTGAGCGAGTAGACGAGACCGACGAGGTCGCCCTCCGCACGGGGACGCGTCAGGAGACTCACCACCACCGTGACGACGAAGCAGATTCCGAAGGCCCAGATCGCCGTCCAGAAATTCTGCGCCATCTGGCTGGAGTAGAGGTGCGCCACCGCGATCCAGCCTCCCTTGATGCCCGCCTCGCTCCCGGCCGGCAGCGTGAGTCCGTGGTGCGCGGCCGCCGCCGCCGTTCCGGCGAGGAGACCGAGGAACGCCCCATGCCCCGTCGCCCGCTTCCAGAACATGCCGAGGAGGAAGGTCGCGAAGAGCGGCGCGTTCACGAACGCGAAGAGCAGCTGCAGCAGATCCATGATGTTGTTGAAGCGGTTGGCCGCATAGGCCGCCGCGATCGACAGGCCGATGCCGGCGACGGTGGCGACCCGCCCCATGTTGAGATAATGGCGGTCACTCGCGCGATGGCGGATGTAGGCCTGATAGATGTCGTAGGTCCACACGGTGTTGAACGCGGTCACGTTGCCGGCCATGCCGGTCATGAAGCTCGCCATCAGCGCCGTGAGTCCGAGCCCGAGCATCCCGCTCGGGAAGTAGTGGCCGAGCATGAGAGGAATGACCATGTCGTAGTTGAGCGCGCCGTCCGCCTTGTGGGGCAGCGCGAGCCCGCTCGCCCCGCCGTGCAGCGTCGAGGCGATGGCGATCATCCCGGGAAGGATGACGAGGAAGGGGAAGAGCATCTTCGGCACCGCCGCGATGAGCGGCGTGCGCCGGGCCGCCTCCATGGAATCCGCCGCGAGCGCCCGCTGCACCACGAGGAAATCGGTGCACCAGTAGCCGAAAGACAGCACGAACCCGAGCCCCATCGCGATGCCCATCCACTCGACCCCCATCGGGTTGGATGACGGATTGCTCATCACGCTCCAGGTGCTGGTCCAGGCATCCGGCGCGAACCCGCGCGCGAGCGCCACCTGCCGCAGGCCCGCCGCGAGCCCGTGCCAGCCGCCGACGTCCTTCAGTCCCAGGAAGACGAGCGGCGCGAAGCCGAAGACGATGAGAAAGAACTGCAGCACCTCGTTGTAGATCGCCGAGGTCAGTCCGCCGAGAAGGATGTAGACCAGCACGACGAGCGCCGAGAGCAGCACGCTGGTCGTGAAATCCCAGCCGAGGAGGAGCTTCAGGAGCAGCGCCATCGCATACATGGAGATGCCCGAGGAGAACACGGTCATCACCGCGAAGGAGATCGCGTTCAGTCCCCGGGTCTTCTCGTCGAACCGCAGCTTCAGGTACTCCGGCACCGAGCGCGCGCGCGAGCCGTAGTAGAACGGCATCATGAAGACGCCGAGAAACACCATCGCCGGGATGGCCCCCACCCAGTAGAAATGGCTGGTCGCCATCCCGTACTTGGCCCCCGAGGCCGCCATGCCGATCACCTCCTGCGCGCCGAGGTTCGCCGAGATGAAGGCGAGGCCGGTGATCCATGCCGGGATCGCCCGGCCCGAGAGGAAGTAATCCGTGCTCGTGCGCATGTAGCGCTTCAGCGCCGCGCCGATCCCCAGCACGAACACGAAATAAATCCCCAGGATCGTCCAGTCGATCGCCGCCGGATGCACCAGCCAACCCCCTTTTTCAAAATTAAATCATACCAATTGCCCAGGCTCAGGTCCGAGAATTGCTGCGCTTGCCGCTGACGCCGTCCCTCCTGCCACGCTCGCGTTCGGGTGAACCTATGCGCAGACTATCCTTCGGTGTCCTGCTCATCTCCCTGTCCACGCTCGTGCTGGAGCTGATGCTGACCCGGGTGTTCGATGTCACGATCAACCCGAATCTCTCTTACTTCGTCGTCTCGCTGGCGGTCTTCTCCTTCGGGGTGGCGGGGCTCCTCGCCACCCTGTGGCCGCTGGACCCGCAAAAGGACATCCGCGGAGTCCTCGTGGCCTGCTCCGTGGGTTTCGCCGTTTCGGCGCTGCTTCTCAACCCGATCATCAATGCGCTGCCGCTCGACTACACCCGGATCGTGAAGGCGCCGATCACGACCGTGAGCGCCTTCTGCGCGCTGTACCTCACGCTGCTCGTACCCTTCGCCCTCTCGGGTTACGTGCTGATCACGGTGTTCTCGACCTACGCGAGCCGGATCCAGCGCCTCTACTTCTGGGATCTGATCGGGGCCGGCATCGGCACCGTGGCCGTGGTGCCGTTCATTCTGAGGATCGGGCCGGGCGGCCTGATCGTCTGCGCCGGCGCGCTCGAACTCATCGCCGCCGCATCGTTCACCCGTTCCCGAGCCCTGAGCATCGGCTGCGTGGTTGCGGCACTCGCCGTTGCCGCGGTGCCGGCGATCCGCGGGCAGAATTACATTCTCTATCACTATCACATGAACAAGCGCGGCGTGCTGACCGCGGTGCAGCAGGGCCGAGACAAGCTCGTCCGCTGGGACCCGATATCGAAGATCGACATCATCGATGAGACGCTGGGCCCCGAGACCATCGCGCCCTGGCACCTGGCCGGGAACCGCCAGGCGATCCAGTACGATGGCGGCAATCAGACGAGCTATTTCTACCAGTTCGACGGCAACCTCCCGGCGCTGCGCGCGCGCATCCGCCGGGACCCGGCGGCCGTGAACGCCA
>DASZYK010000215.1:0-5187 GCA_035545455.1 Steroidobacteraceae bacterium | reverse complement strand
CGCAGAAGGAGCTCGAGGCGGCGATGGAGGAGATGAAGAAATGCCCCATGCCGCAATCGCAGAACACCTCGCAGCGGGCGCCCGACACCTCCGACTGTGAACTGACCGCGCCGGTGCTCAACGTGACGCCGACGGACGAGCATGCGACGATCCTCGGGCACGACGCCCGCAAGACCGACGTGGTGCTGTCGCAGACCTGCACGGACAGGAAGACCGGGGACGTCTGCGAGATCAATTACGGCTTCGAGACCTGGCTCACGAAGGATGACATCCCGGGAGCCGATCAGCGCACCGAGTTCATGAAGAAGTATCTGGCGGCGCAGGGGCTCGACCCCAACAGTCCGCAGATGCAGCGCACCATGCAGCAGCTCATGGCGCCGTATGCGGACGCGCTGAAGCAATTGCAGGGCAAGGCGTCGGATCTGAAGGGCCATCCGCTGCGCACGACCTTCTACATGGCCTTCGGCGGGCCGCACTGCGGCCGGGCAAAGCAGGCTCAGCAGCAGCAGGCAAGCAGCGGCGGCGGCTTCAGCATGCACGGTCTCGCCTCCAAGGCGCTCGCCGGGGGGCTGTCGGGGCTCTTCCACCGCGGGGCGGCCGCCATCCACACCGATTCGCTGGGCGGGGCGGCTGCCGCGGGTGCGGCGAACGAGGCGGCGGAGCCCGCTGCCGACGCCGCTGCCGGCTCGATGACGGCGCAGTCCTCATCGGGTGGCGCAGCGGCTGCGGCGCAGCCATCCTCGCCGTTCGTGCGAGTGGTATCCCTCAGCACCGAGACCACCTCGATCGATACGTCGAGCAT
This sequence comes from Steroidobacteraceae bacterium, assembly GCA_035545455.1. GTDB lineage: Bacteria > Pseudomonadota > Gammaproteobacteria > Steroidobacterales > Steroidobacteraceae > 13-2-20CM-66-19. The sequence continues at coordinate 4,385 of DASZYK010000215.1, read as the reverse complement.
ACCGGCGGACCAGTTCGAGATTCCGGCCGGCTGGAAGCTGCAGCCTCAGAAGCAGGTCAAGCGCACCGCCCTCAAGTGTCCGACACAGAGGGGTGAGTGAGCGCACGCTGAGCGTTGCGCGAGGCGAGCCAGCCCTCGCGAAGGCGATCCGCAGCATCCGCGGGTGTCAGGTCGACACCCGCGGGATGTTTCCCCGGCTCGGAAGACCGGATCCGGCCGCTCGGGTGTCAGTGTCCGGGCTTGACGAACTTGAGCGTCATCCGGTCTGATTCGCCGATCGCCTGCATCCTGGCGTGCTCGCCGGACGGCCCGGCGAGATCCGGGGGCAGGCGGTGCACGTTGACGGTTTCCTCGTCCTTCGGATTGGCGTTCACCTCGGACACCGCTTCCAGACGGAAGCCCGTCTTCAGGCCGAGCTCGATCATGTAGTCCTCGGGGATGCGATGCAGCGTCCGCGAGGACAGCATCGCATCCGAGTAAGGCCGCGCGCGGTGCTCGACCACGCCGAACACGCCTCCCGGCTTCAGGACCCCGTAGGCGGCGCGAAATACGCCCGCGAGCGTCGCCGAGTCCTCATTCAGCCAGTCATGAGCGTTGCGGAACGTGAGCACCATGTCGGCCGAGTCCGGCGGTCCGAGCTTCACCTGATCCGGCGGAGCGAAGGGAACGGTTCTGACATTGCCATACACGGCCGGATCCGAATGGAGCTTGGCCTCGAAACCAGCGGCCATGCGGCGCATGAACGAGCTGCCCGCATCGGCCGGCGGGGCCGCCTCGATCAGATGCCCATGGTCGTGCAATACCGGAGCGAGAATCTCCGTGTACCAGCCCCCGCCCGGAGCGAGCTCGATCACGGTCATGTCGGGCCGCAACCCGAAGAACTCGAGCGTCTGCACCGGATGGCGGTAGCGGTCGCGCGCCTTGTGGGCGGGCGAGCGCCACGAGCCGTCGACGGCGTGTTGCAGCAGCGGTCCGACTGCGTCGGTGGCGGCGAAACCGGCCGGAGCGCAGAGCACGACCAGCGCGACAAGCAGCCAGGGTCTCGGTTTTCTCACGGCAGGCTCCGCACGGCGCCGGGGCACGTCCCCGGCGCCCAATCATCCGACACCCGAGCCGCTGCCGCAAGCGCCGCGGTCCAGCGCCGCCCGGCCCGTCGGCGCGGCCGCTAGTCAGGAGTCTTGAGCTCGTTGTTCACCTCGACGACGCCGTCGACCTTCATCGCATCCTCTTTCGCCTTGTCCTTCTCCGCGGTCGACTTGACGACGCCGCGGAGCGTCACCACGCCGTTTTTGGTCGTGACATGAATGTTGTCCGCATCCGTATCCCTGTCTTTGATCAACTCGGCTTTCACCTTGGCGGTGATGTAGGAATCCTTGACCGGGTGATGACTGTCGGCGGCCCAGACGGGCGCGCTGACGAGCGTCAAGGCGGCAAGCGCCGCGAGATATTTGCGCATTAGGGGCTCCTGAAGCGGAAGGTCCAGCCTACAACGGCAACGGGCCGCATCGGGTTCCGGCGGGACGCAGCAGTCCCTGCCTGGGAGCGATTCTTGCCGGACGGACTATCTGGCGAAGAGCTGCGTTATGTCCGAGAACGCCTTGATCTCGAGCGCGTTCCCGGAGGGATCGAGGAAGAACATCGTCGCCTGCTCCCCGGTCTGCCCCTTGAAGCGGATACAGGGCTCGATCAGGAATCGCACGCCCTGCGCGCGCAGGCGGGCGGCCAGGGCTTCCCATTCGGCCATCGGCAGCACGATCCCGAAATGACGCACGGGAACGCCATGGCTGTCGACCGTGTTGCATTGCGCCTGGCGAGTCTCCCCGGGCGCCAGATGAGCCACGATCTGGTGGCCGTAGAAGTTGAAATCGACCCAGTCCTCCGAGCTGCGTCCTTCCGGACAGCCGAGTGTCTCGCCGTAGAACGCGCGGGCCAGCTTCAGGTCGTGCACCGGGAACGCCACGTGGAACGGTGAGAGGAGCCCCGGATTCGCGGTCAACGCCTGCATGTCCGGGATCCTAACGCCCGAAGGCGACGAGCGCCTCGATGAGCCGGTGAACCGAGGCATAGAGCGGCACCGCGAGCACGGGAACGAGCAGCGCACACGTGAGCAGCCGCCATCCCGGGAAGCCGCGGCGCATGGCCGGGGAGGGCGCGAGCAGCCGCCGTACACGATGCTCGAGGCAGGTGAGCGGCGCGCCTGCGCGAGCTCCCCTGCGCGGCCGGCCGCTCGCGATCGAGAGGCGTGCCACCTTGATCAGCGCCGAGGCGAGGGCGACCCGCTTGCGGGGGTCGGCGCCGCTCGCCCGCTCGTCCGCTTCGAGCTCGGTCGCGGCGCGCCAGTGCTCGGTGAGCGCGGATCCCGTCGGCAGCCACGCGAGCGCATCGGGCATCATCAGCAGCATGAGCAGTTTCAGGTTGTCGCGGGCATCCATGTGCGCCGACTCGTGGGCGAGAACCTGGCGGAACTCCTCATCATCGCATGCGGCGGCGACGCATCGCGCCGCGACGATGCGTTGCTTCCAGCTTCCGACCACTCCGACCAGGGGCTCCCGGACGTTGAGGAGGGTCACTTCGGCGCCTTCGGCCGCCGGTTGCAGCAGACCCTGTGAGCCGCGTGTCAGCCTCTGTGTTGCGCGCCAGGCCCGCGCGCCGCGGCGGATTCCGTCGCCGAGGACGAGCAGGGCGAAGAGCGCGCAGACGATGAGCAGCGGGCCCGGCCTGTCCCGGGCGTGCGGCGGCTCGTAGAGCAGAAATGCCGGCAACACCACCAACAGCACGAGAGTCGCCGACCCCATCGCGGGCAGCAGGCGAATGCCGAGTACCGCGTCCGCTTCCGTCAGATGCCGGCGAAGGCCGGCCCGCCATGCGAGCACGACCGCGGCCGAGAGCAGCAGGTTGAAGAGGCCGTAGGAGGCCAGCATCACCAGCGGGAAAGTCGCATCGAAGCTCATTTCCCCTCCCACTTGAGCCGCGAGCGCTCGGCGCGAACGAGTGCCTCGAGCTCATCGAGCAGCTCCGCATCCGCATCGCCGACGGCCTGCACCAGGGTCGAGAGCAATACGGTGCTGTCGCCGCACTCCGTGAGGAGGTCGGTGACCTGCCCGGACACCATCCGGCCGAAGAGCTCGCCCCGCGAGCAGCGCGGCTCGTAGCCGAATGCGCGGCCGAGCCGGAAGCGCCGCAGCACTCCTTTCCGATAGAGCCGGTCGAGCGTCGTCATCAGGGTGGTATAGGCGAGCTGCGGAAAGGACGGCTGCACATGCCGCACCGTCGAGGCGCGGTTCCGCCGCCACAGCACGTCGAGCACCTTGAGCTCGAGAGGTCCCAATTCCAGGCGATCGCCCACAGCCGTTCTCGGGCTACCCATGCCGCGGCGAGTCGCCGCGGGCGCTAGCGTCTCAAGTCGCGGGCGGCTGTGCAATGGGCACGGGACCGGGGTATCGGCGGGCCTCGAGAACGCGTTGGGCCGAGGCAATGGCGCGCCGGCGCGACGTACGATCCCTGGTAGTAGTTTCGGGCGCACTCCTATATTGCCGCCCGCCTGAAGCGCCCGGTCCACACAGGTGGGCTCGGCCGCGCCGCGCGGCTCTGAAACCGTCCCCGTCGAATCGAAAGGTCCTTCGTGAAGTGCAGTTCCTGCGCGCTCCTGTGTGTATCCGGGCTGCTCGCCTGCGTCGCGAGCGCGCAGGGCGTCTCCGGAGCTTCCGCCTCGGCCTCGCGGGCGCAGGCCCATGGAGCTGCCCCACGAGACACCGGCGGTGAGGACGCGGACACGGGCGCCAAGGTTCTGATCCAGGCTCCGTACCTCTTCAACCGCGCCACGCGCTACGCGCATTCCATGCCGGAGGTCTCGGGACCCGAGATCACGGTCACCAGGAAGACCACCGTGGTGCGGCTCGCCGATCAGCCGCCCATCATCGACAACCATCAGCGCGAGCTCTTCGACCGCATGCCGGGAATCGTGCTCGCCGAGCAGCAGAACCCGATGCAGCTCAACATCAACTATCGCGGGCTCGGCAACCCGCAGGAGAGCGAGTACATCCTTCTCCTGCAGGACGGCATCCCGATGGAGATGGACTGGATCGGCTTTCCGACCCTCTACTACATTCCGGTGCCCGAGACCCTCTCCGAGGTGCAGATGATCCGCGGCGGCTCGGGCCTGCTCTATGGACCCGAGCCCGAGCCGGTGATCAATTTCGTGTCGAAATCGCCCTCGTCCACCACGACGGCCACGATCCAACAGGTGGGCGGCAGCGACGGGCTCTACTCGACCTTCGACTCGATCTCCGGGCCCGCCGGCCCGCTCGGCTATCTCGCCGACTTCTCGCACCGCCAGTCGCACGGACAGCGCGCCAACGGGGACTACGATCTCAATTCCGGCGATG
>DASZYK010000214.1:0-6173 GCA_035545455.1 Steroidobacteraceae bacterium | reverse complement strand
ACGGGCACTCTGCGCTGCCACTTCAAGCAGCGCGTGCACGACGATCCTTACATCAACCTCGGCGTGCAGGACATCACCGCCTGGGTGGACTTCACGCGTGTCGCCGAGGCGGCGGTGGCCTGCGGGTTGGATGTCAGCGGGCTCTGCACGCAGGCGGCCTTCCTTCTGGCGACCGGGCTGGAGCAGTGCCTCGCGGAGTCGATCGGGACGCAGGAGCATGCGCGGCTCGCGGGGGAGGCGCGCCGGTTGCTGCTGCCCGGGGAGATGGGCGAAGCGTTCAAGGTGATGGCGTTGACGCGGGACTGGGATACCGCGCTCGCAGGCTTCGTGCTGCAGGATCTGCGGCATTCGCTGTGAGGGAGGCGGTGCTCAGCGCGCGCCGCCCGGGTCGACTCCCGCGGACGCCGGCGCGGCGTTGGAGCAGAGCCGGGCATCTCTCGCGGCCTTCGGCTCGCGGGCCAGCCTGCGCGCCGCATCGTAGAAGTCGGGCAGGCTGCCGTTTGCCCGCCGCAGCAGCCGCTCGAACCCCGGGACGCAATCGAAGTACGTGCCCACCGAAGCCAGGTCGGCGTTGTTGAGTCCCTCGGTGATCCACCTGTCATACACCGGGGAGTGGACCCCGAGGCGGCGCTCGAGCGTCCCGATGTCAGCTGCGAGCGCGGCGAAGATCCGCCGCTTGCGGCGCAGCTTCTGCGCACGCGGCGCGTCCGAGGAGTAAAGCCGCGCCAGCCGGTCGCGCGTGCGCCGCAGCAGCTCGGCGAACTGCCGGTCGTCGGCGCGCCGCCTCTCCAGCTCCTCGATGCCTGCGACCTCGCCGCGGTGCTCGAGCCAGCGTTTCAGCCCCTCGTCCTCCACCGTGACCGCGAAGGCCTCATTGAACCGCGAATCGTTCGGCACGTAGAGCAGCTGATGAGCGAGCTCGTGAAAGATCATCGCCGCGAGCTCGTCGCTCCCGTAGCGCATCATCGTGCTCATCACCGGGTCGGGCAGCTTGCCGAGCGTGGAATATGCCGGTACGCCCTCGATCACGACGTCATATCCGCGACGCTCGAGTCCCGCAGCGAACGCTCGGGCGCGCTCCTCGGAGAAGTAGCCGCGATAGGTCACGCAACCGGCGATGGGGAAGCACCATTGCTTGGGCTCCACCGAGAGCGCCGGTGCGGCAACCACGTTCCAGACGACATACGGACGATCGATCCTCACGTAGGTGCGATAACTGTCGTTGTCCGGCAGGTGCAGCGCCCGTGATGCGAAGTTGCGGGCCTCGCGGACCTCTGCGAGCTCGCGGATCAGCGCCTGCGGCGTCCGCGGATCGTCGATCACCTGCACGATCGGCTGGCGCGAGTGCATCACGTGCCACTCGCCGCCGGCCGCCTGCAGCAGGTACATCGTGCTGGCGCAGCCGGAAAGCGCGGCGAGCATCACCGCGGCAAGCGCCAGCCGCGCCAGGAGGGCCTTCTCGGTTAACATGCGTGTCATGCGAGTGTACTTGGTCGGCGGTGCCGTGCGGGACCGGCTGCTCGGGCGGCCCGTGAAGGAGCGCGACTGGGTGGTCGTGGGCGCGGCGCCGGAGGAGCTCGAGCGGCAGGGCTTCGTGCCGGTCGGCCGTGAGTTTCCGGTCTTCCTGCACCCGCAGACTCATGAGGAGTACGCGCTGGCGCGTCTCGAGCGCAAGGTGGCCCCAGGGTATCGCGGATTCACCACGAGGTTCTCACCGGATGTGACGCTGGAGGAGGACCTGCGCCGCCGCGATCTGACGATCAACGCCATGGCTGAATCCCCGTCGGGCGAGATCGTGGACCCGTATGGCGGCCGCCGCGATCTCGAGGCGCGGCTGCTGCGGCACGTGTCGGAAAGCTTCATCGAGGACCCCGTGCGGGTATTGCGCGTGGCGCGCTTTGCCGCGCGTTATGCGGAGCTCGGGTTTCGCGTTGCGGAGGAGACCGTCGCGCTCATGCGCGCCATGACCGAGTCCGGTGAGCTCGAGGCGCTCGTGCCGGAGCGTGTCTGGCAGGAGACCGAGCGCGCGCTCGGCGAGCCGCGCCCCGATGTGTTCTTCGAGACGCTGCGCGAATGCGGCGCTCTGCGGGTGATTTTCCCGGAGCTCGCGGCGCTCCATGGCGTGCCGCAGCCGCCCCGCTGGCATCCGGAGATCGACACGGGAGTGCATGTCATGCTGGCGCTGCGCTACGCGGCCGACAACGGAGCCTCGACGGAAGTGCGGTTCGCCGTGCTCATGCACGATCTCGGCAAGGCGCTGACGGCTCCGGAGCGCTGGCCGAGCCACCGCGGACACGAGGAGGCCGGCGTCCCGGCGATCGAGGCGCTGTGTGCGCGACTCAGGGTGCCGAACGGCTTTCGGGATCTGGCGGTGCTCACTGCCCGTCATCACGCGGTCGTGCACCGCGCCGCGGAGCTGCGTCCCGGCACCGTGTTGAAACTCCTCGAAGCGACGGACGCGTTCCGCCGGCCGGAGCGGTTCGAGGAGATGCTGGCGGCTTGCGAGGCCGACGCGCGCGGCCGCGCCGGTCTCGAGGCGCAACCCTACCCGCAGCGCGACCTGCTGCGACGCGCGCGCGCCGCGGCCGCGGCGGTGAGCCTGGATGAAAGCGAGCGTCAGGGACTTGCCGGTCCCGCCATCGGTGAGCGGATCCGCGAGAAGCGGCTCGCGGCGATCAAAGTCTCAATCTGAGGGGCGGCGGGCGCCCGAGACCCGCTACTCGTTGGTCTTGCGGGCGGCGTCGAGCTCGGTCGTCGCGTTGAACGGGCCCAGGTAGAAGGGCAGCACGGCCATCATGTGACGGGGCGCGATGCCGAGGCGCGCGAGGCCATTCCGTGCGCAGACGCTGTCCACCGTGAGCGAGCGGAAGTTGTCGAGCGAGAACGGCTTCCCGGGCAGCAGTCCGAGGAGCGCCGCCTGCAGCCGGCCGAGCGCATCGGGCAGCCTCAGGATGTGGCAGGGGAGTTGGGCCACGCCGGCGGTCATCCGCACGAGCTGCTCCAGTGTCAGGATTTGCGGGCCGCAGAGCTCGTAGGTCTCCCCGAAGCTGCCGCGCGCGTCGAGCGTGCGCACGAAGGCCTCCGCCACATCTCCCACATGGACCGGCGCGAAGCGCGCCTGCGAGCGCGCCAGGGGAAGGAAGCCGCCCGACAGGCGCAGGAGCGCCGCGAACCGGTTGGTGAGCGAGTCGCCGGGGCCGAAGATCACGGAAGGACGGAAGATCGTGTAATCGAGGTGCGCGCCCGCGGCGCGGATGTGCGCCTCCGCCTCGCCCTTGGACCGCAGGTAGCGGCTGGGGCCATGCTCCCGGTCGGCGCCGGCCGCGCTCATCTGCAGCAGCCGGCGGATCCTCGCTCCTCGCGCGGCCGCAACGAGCTTGGCGGCGAGTTCCGCGTGCACGGACTGGAAGCTGGCGCGGCCGCTTTCGTTGAGAATGCCGACGAGGTTCACCACGGCGTCCATTCCGGCCAGCAGCTGACCGAGCGTGCGCGGGTCGTGCACGTTGGCGGTGACGAGCTCGACCGTCGAGAGGACCCTGAGGTGCTGGCCATGGCCGGGGCTGCGCGTCGGCACCCGCACCCAGTGGCCCTGACGGACCAGGCGGGTGACGATCTCGGTGCCGACGAAGCCGGTGCCGCCGAGCACGCAGATGCTCATCGGCGGCTCCATGTCAGTGCTGGCGACCGGCCGGGGTGCCGGGCGAGGCTTCGGCCAGGGTGTCGGCGAGCATCGCGCGGCGCCGCTCGTGCCGGCCGTCGCGCAGCAGGTCGATGGCGACTGCGTCGCCGACGCGGAGGAATCCGATCGCATTGCGCAGGTCGGTGTTGGACGCGACCCGCTGGCCGGCCACGGCGGTGATCACATCGCCGGCGCGGATGCCCGCCTTGTCGGCCGGCGAGCCGGGACTCACCTGCGAGACCAGTCCGCCCGCGGCGTGGCGCAGTCCGAGCGAGCGCGCCACTTCCGGCGTGACCGCGTACACGCTGAGGCCGAGCTGGCCGCGCCTGACGGCGCCGTACTCGATGAGCTGGCGCATCACGCGCTCGGCGGTGTCGACCGGGATCGCGAATCCGATGCCGATGTTGTCGCCGTTGCCGGAAAGGATGGCGGTGTTGATTCCGACCAGATGGCCGCGCAGGTCGACGAGGGCGCCGCCCGAGTTGCCGGGGTTGATGGAAGCATCCGTCTGGATGTAGTCCTCGTAGTCATCCGGGCTGAAGCCCGAGCGCCGCAGGCCGCTCACGATGCCGGAGGTCACGGAATGCGGCAGCCCGAACGGGTTGCCGATGGCCACCACGAAGTCGCCCACGGCGAGCCTGGCGGAATCGCCGAGCCGGATCTGCGTGAGCCCGTGCGCGTCGACTTTCACCACCGCGATGTCGGTGGGCGGATCGGCGCCGACGATCCGGCCTTTGAGATTGCGCCCGTCCTGCAGAGTGACGGTGATGCCGGTGGCGTGATCCACCACGTGGGCGTTGGTCAGGATGTACCCGCGCCTGGCGTCGACGATCACGCCGGAGCCGGTGCTGGCGAAGGGGTGCTCGTCGGGGCCCTGGCCGGGGAGGCCGTGGAAGAAGCGGTCGTAGAAGGGGTCATCACGCACCGGATCGTGTCCGCCCTTCTCGCGGATGACGCCTTCCGTTCCGATGGTGACGACAGCGGGCGATACCCTGCGGATCATCGGGGCGAGCGAGGGCAGCCGCGTGCCACCCACGGCCGCCGGCATGGCGGCGGACGCGGACGCGAGAGGCATTGCCGCCGCCGCAATGAGCAGCGCGGTGAAGGCGAGCTCCCGGGGATTCATGGCGCTTCCGAGGTGACGGAGCCTGGATTCTACAAGTCCGCGGGGCGGGGGCGAAGCGTGGGTGAGGGCGGTGCCTGCAACCGAGGGCACGGCCTGCGAAGACCGAGGACACCGTGAGGTATCCTCGGTCTTTCCGGCGTCTCAGGCCGCCGCGACCTCGATACGCCGCGGCTGCAGCTTTGCCTGCTTCGGGATCGTCACCTCGAGCACCCCATGCGTGTGCTTGGCGGTGATGGACTCCAGGTTGGCGCTGTCCGGCAGCGTGAAGCGGCGGAGGAACTTGCCGGTGCGGCGCTCGACGCGGCTGTAGCCACCCGACTTTTCCTGCGCGGGCGCATGCCGCTCGCCACGGATGGTCAGGACGCCCTTCTCGGCGGTGATCTCGATATCCTTCGGCTCCACGCCGGGGACATCGACCAACACCGCGAAGCGCTCGGGCTCCTCGTAGACGTCGACCTGAGGAAGCCACCAGGCGCCGTCGGATTCGCCGGCGTCGGCGGAGAATGCCTGATCGAGATGCCGATGCAGGCGGTTGACGAGCGACCAGGGCTCGTAGCGGAGAACGGTCATGTTGCAAACCTCCAGGCGGAAATGGATGTCAGGCTGTTACTCTGAGAGGCGCATCCGCGAGCCCAAAGGGGCATGCGGGAAACGGCCTCGCCATGTCGTTGGAGGTGATTTGCGGGCGGCCTGGAAGGTTTCAAGTGTTGGTTTCGCCGGCCGGCCCTTCGTCGCCCGCTCTGCAGTGTCACCGCTCCTGCCGGGGCGAGAGCCCGGGCCGGGCCTGCGCCGCGGGCACGGCCGGTGGCGTGGCGGGAATTACCCCCGGGGGCAGGCAGCGCAGGCTCGATCGCGGCATGTGAGCATGCTGTGCAGAACGTGTGCGTTGCCTGGGCACAAGATATTGGGGCTCGCGCCGGGCGTGCAAACGGGGCCTGAAAATCTTATGGCGCGTCTATCGCGGCCCTTTATGTCATAACTCATTGTTTTTACAGGCCGTAATTCGGCCGTCAAATTATGTCCGGGAATCTTGACGCCCGCCGGGGTGGTCATTAGGCTCTGTACCCCGACACAAGATCTTGTGCCCGCGAGGCGGCTCCACGGGATCGCGCGTTCGGGGAGGTTCAGGGGGTTTCCGGCTGCGAGAGCAGCGTGCTGGCAATCCCGGTACGCGTCGCTCCGCGTTTCCGCGCAGGCCCGTATCCCCTGTGATCCGTAGGAACAGGCGTGCTAATACAAACCGGAGCGCCGCGGACACATGAATACCGTCGTGAAGATCGAGCCGAAGGACGTCGATGCCATTCCGTTCCAGGAAGCATCGCTTGACATCGGGGACAAGAAATACCGCCTCACCGCCACAGACGGCAC
>DASZYK010000213.1:0-6986 GCA_035545455.1 Steroidobacteraceae bacterium | reverse complement strand
AAGCCGCGCAGCGCCACCTGCTCGCGCTCGAGCGCGACGAGAAATCAGGCGGCTACGTCATTCACGCGGCGGAGAGCGCGGGCTGAGGCCGATTCCGGCCCGCGGGCCGGCCGCGGGCGCCGGCACGGCCCCGGCGGAGCGGAAGAGATCACAGGAAAGGGGCGGCGCGGCGCGCCGCGAATCCAACGGCGGCGGCGCACCCGTCGGCATCCGGGACCCGGCGCCGCGGACCGGTCGCCCCCGTGCCGCCCTCAGCTCTCGTGCTTGCATGCGCGTGCGCAGGATTGATCCGGCGCATGATACCCGCTAACGGGTCTCCGCGTCCCGTCGCTGTCCGTTCTCGATCAGCCGGCCGAGATATCGCTTCAGGCTCTCGACCTCCTCCGGACTGAAGCCGGCGAGATGCCGCCGCAAGGCGCGCCGCAGGGCCGGACGAATCTTCGGAATCAGAGCCTCGCCGGCAGCGGTCAGGCGCAGGAACACCAGGCGGCGATCGCTGGTGTCCCGCTGCCGGCTCACGAGTCCCTTCTCCTGCAGCCGATCCAGCATCCGCGTCATCGATCCGGTGTCATAGTGGAGCGCGCGGCAGAGGCTCGCCGCGGTCTCGTTGGCGCTGCGCGCGACGTTCTTCAGCACCTCGAACTGCGCGCCCGTCACGCCGAAGGGCTCGAGCTCGGTGTCGAAGCTCGAGAGGAGCGCGCTGCGCGCGCGCGTGATGAGAGCGCGGACACCCGGCGCCTCCTCGCAGGAGTGCACCGCGGCCGCACTCTCGGGCTTGATGGGCCGGGGGCGTGGCCCGCCCCGCGCCGAGACTCCGGCGCCGCCGCCCGAGCGCGAACGGACTCGCGGCGCACCGCGCAAATCTGTCCGACTATCGACCATTGCTTGCTATTGACGGGGCCACCGGTAAGATTTCCAGCTCGCGAGACTACTGCCGCGAGGGTTACTGCTGTGGCAGTTATTTTTTCTCATTCCCGCAATGAGTTTGTCAAGAACTGTTAAGAGGCGCGCCGCCGGCGCGTTGATTGGCGCGCTTGCTGCGTCGCTCGCTGCCTGCGGCTCCTCCAAGGACGCCGCGCAGCAGGCCGCGCCCGCGCCGCCGCCGGTCACCGTGGTGGCGGTGCAGCCGCAGCAGGTCCCTCTCACGCGCACTTTCACCGGGCGGCTGTCGGCCTACCGGGAGGCCAACGTGCTCGCCCGCGTGTCGGGCGTGCTCCTGAAGCGGCTCTACAAGGAAGGCGCCGAGGTCGAGGCGGGCCAGCCGCTCTTCCGGATCGATCCGGCGCCGTACCGGGCGGCGCTCGATGCGGCGCTCGCCGCGCTCGCCGAGGCGAAAGCCAATGCCGCCAACGCCCATGCCACCGCGAAGCGCGATCGGGCGCTCATCTCGAGCCACCTGGTCTCTCTGTCGCAGCTCGACACCGATGAAGCCGCGGAGCGCTCGACGGCCGCGGCCGTCAAGCAGGCCGAGGCGAACGTCGAGACCGCGCGCATCAATCTCGGCTACACCAACGTCACTTCGCCGATCGCGGGAATCGCGGGAGAGCAACAGGTCACCGAGGGGGCGCTCGTCGGTCAGGGCACTCCCACCCTCCTGACCACGGTCGACCAGATCGATCCGATATACGTCAACTTCGATGAGCCGGCGACGCAGATCGAGGAACTCTCGAGCCTCGAGCAGGCGGGCCGCGTCAGCGTGGCGAGAGGCAGCGAGGCCAAGGTCCAGCTCACCCTGCCGGACGGGACTCCTTACGGCGTTCCCGGCACCCTCGACTTCCGCGCCGCCACCGTCGACCCGAGCACGGGTGCCGCCGCCCTGCGCGGCATCATCCCCAATCCCGACCACAACTTGTTGCCGGGCATGTTCGTCAACCTGACGCTGACCGTCGGTTTCGCGAACCACGCCTTCCTCGTACCCCAGATCGCTCTGCAGCGCGACGCGCAGGGCGCGTACGTGCTCACCGTCGGATCCGACAGCACCGTCGCGCTGAAGCGCGTCCAGACGGAGGGCGCCACGGGCACCGACTGGATCGTGTCGAGCGGCCTTTCGGCCGGCGACCGCATCGTCGTCTCGGGCATACAGAGCGCCCACCCCGGCGCGAAAGTCGCGGCGGTGGAGGAGCGATCCGCCAGGACCCGGAGCGCTCAGGCCAGAGGCACCGTGCCCAGTGCCGGGATGCCCGCCGCTTCGGGCGCCTCCGCAGATGCGCATCGCTAGGAGCCGCGGGTGCCGCAGTTTTTCATCGACCGGCCGGTCTTCGCCTGGGTAATCGCCCTCCTGGTCATGCTTCTCGGCGGCATTGCGCTGACCCGCATGCCGACCGACGCCTACCCGGACATCGCGCCACCGCAGGTCGTGGTCAGCGCGAGCTATCCGGGTGCGAACGCAAAGACCGTGGAGCAGTCCGTCACCCAGGTCATCGAGCAGCGCCTCACGGGCATAGACAACCTGCTCTACTTCACCTCGCAGTCGAGCTTCGGTCAGTCGGAGATCACCCTCACCTTCGCCTCCGGCACCAATCCCAACATCGCGGCGGTGCAGACGCAGAACCAGGTTGCCCTCGCCGATCCCCTGCTGCCGGCGGAAGTGGTCCAGCAGGGCGTCCACGTCTTCAAGTCGAGCACCGGCTTCCTGGCGGCGCTCGCCCTGCGCTCCGGGCCCGGCGGCCCGAGCGCCGCTGATCTCAACCAGCTGGTCGCCTCGCGCATACTCGATCAGATTCAGCGCGTGCCCGGAGTCGGCTCCGCGAACCAGTTCGGGTCGGGCTTCGCCATGCGCATATGGCTGAATCCGGACCTGCTGCACGCCTACGGCCTCTCGGCCGCCGATGCGCTCAATGCGGTTCGGGCGCAGAACGTGCAGGTCGCCGCCGGCTCGATCGGCGCCGCACCGGCCGTGGAGGGCCAGCAGGCAACCGCCACCGTCACCACCCAGGGTCAATTCACCTCGGCCGACCAGTTCAGGAACATCCTTCTCCGTACGACCAGCAACGGCACCTCGGTGAGGCTGGGTGATGTCGCCAAGATCGACGTCGGGCTGCAGAACTACTCCTTCGCCACCAAGGTCAACTCGACCCCCGTGGCCGCCTTCGGCATCCAGCTGCTGCCGGGCGCCAATGCGCTGCAGGTGATGAAGGCGGTCACGGCCGAAATGCAGCAGCTGCAGAAGTCCTTTCCCCCGGGCGTCACCTGGTTCGCGCCCGTCGACGAGACGCTCTTCATCAAGGCGGCCATCCGCGACGTGATGTTCACGCTCGCCGAGGCCATCGTGCTCGTCTTCATCGTGATGCTGGTGTTCCTGCAGAGCCTGCGGGCGACGCTCATTCCGATGCTGGTCGTTCCCACGGCGCTGCTCGGCGGCCTCATCGGCGCCTATGCGCTCGGTTACTCGATCAATCAGCTCACACTGTTCGCAATGGTGCTGGCCATAGGCATCGTGGTGGACGACGCCATCGTCGTGGTGGAGGCAGTCGATCGCATCATGCACGAGGAGCATCTGCCGCCGAAGGAGGCCGCGCGCAAGGCCATGCGCCAGATCAGCGGCGCGATCGTCGCCATCACGCTGGTGCTCGCCGCGGTCTTCATCCCGAGCGCGATGCAGACCGGCAGCACTGGCGTCATCTACCGCCAGTTCGCCCTCACCATCGCGCTGTCGATCATGTTCTCGGCGTTCTTCGCGCTGTCGTGGACGCCGGCGCTGTGCGCGACGCTCCTCCGGCCCGAGCACATGAAGGCGAACATCGTCTTCCGCACGTTCAACAGGGCCTTCGAGGGCACACGCGCCGCCTATGTGCGGCGCGTATTTCAGTCCGTGACTCATTTGCCGCGGTGGATGACGGCCTATGCGGTCATGCTGGCGCTGGGGGCGTTTCTGTTCGTGAAGCTCCCGGGAAGCTTCGTGCCCGAGGAGGATCAGAGCGACGTGCTGGCGAGCGTGGAGCTGCCCGCGGGGGCGACGCTGCAGCGCACGCAGCAGGTGCTGCAGCGGGTCTATCACATTCTCATGGGCAGCCCCGCGGCGCACGATGTCTTCCAGGTCGCCGGCTCGGGGTTCGCGGGCAACTCCGAGAACTCCGGCCGGGCGTTCATCCACCTCGTTCCCTGGGGCGACCGCGATCAGACCGCGGGTCAGTATGTCCGCTGGGCCAACCACGCCCTCCACAGCAAGATCCACGATGCGCAGGTCTTCGTGGCCAACCGCCCGGCCATCCGCGGGCTCGGCAACTTCGGCGGCTTCGATTTCTACCTGGAGGACCGGGCCGGGCTCGGACGCGAGGCGCTTACCCGGGCGCAGGATACGCTCCTCGCGCATGCCGCCAACGACCCGGTGCTCTCCAGCGTGCGCGTCAACGGACTCGCGCCTCAGCCGCAGCTCCTGCTCACGGTCGATCGCGTGCAGGCGCAGTCGATGGGTGTCTCGGTGAGCGAGATCAACACCGACATCCAGCTCATGCTGGCGCCGGTCTTCGCCAACGACTTCTTCTATCAGGGCCGCGTGCTGCAGGTGCTGCTGCAGGCCGATGCGCCGTATCGCATGGGGCCGGAGGATCTGCAGCGCTTCTACGTGTCCGGACCCAACGGCACCATGATCCCGCTGTCGAATTTCGTGAAGGCGCAATGGATCGTGGCGGCGCCCGAGCTGTCGCGCTACGGCGGATATCCGGCGGTCGAGATCGTCGGCACGGCCGCTCCGGGCTACAGCTCGGGTCAGGCCATGAGCGAGATGGAGCGGCTGGTCAAGGCCTATCTTCCCGCCGGCATCGGCTACGACTGGGCAGGGCAGTCGCTGCAGGAGATCTTCTCGGCCGCGCAGGCGCCGGCGCTGTTCACGCTGTCCATCATCGTCGTCTACCTCGCGCTCGCCGCGCTCTACGAGAGCTGGAGCGTTCCCCTCTCGGTGCTTCTGGCCATCCCGGTCGGTCTGATCGGCAGCACGCTCGCGACGATCGCGCGCGGCCTGCCGAACGACGTCTACTTCAAGGTGGGCCTCATCGCCATCATCGGGCTGACCGCGAAGAACGCGATCCTGATCGTCGAATTCGCGGTCACCGAGCAGCGCAACGGCCGCAGTCTGCACAACGCGGTGCTGGAGGCGGCGCGGCTGCGCTTCCGGCCCATCATCATGACGTCGTTCGCGTTCATCCTGGGCGTCTTTCCGATGGTCGTGTCGACCGGAGCCGGCGCCAACGGACGGCACGATATCGGCACCTGTGTGGTGGGCGGCATGTTCACCGCGGCCGTTTTAGGCGTGCTCCTCAACCCGCAGTGCTACGTGGTGGTGCGCCGGCTCCTCGGCGACAAGCTGGATGAGCCGGGCCGCAGCGAGATCAGCCCGCCTCCCGCGACCAATCCTTGACTGGCGCAAGGTCGGCTCCTGCCGCTTTGCGCGGCAAGCCCTCTGACAGGGATTCGTCTCGCGGCCGTTCCCCGGGGCGCCTCCTCCAGCGCTGGCGGATCTCAAAGGGGAGCGGCGCTGGGCGGCTTACTGACTTGCTTTCGCACGACGCCGGCGCTCGAGTCTTTTCCACACGGCATAGGCCGGCAGGCCGAGCGCGATGATGAGCAGAGTCAGGCCGGTGTCGCGCGGATCGGTCACCAGCGCGTTGCCGATCATGGCGAGAGAGGCGAGGAGAAAGAGCGCCGGCACGAGCGGATAGCCCCACGCGCGGTAGGGACGCGGCAGATCCGGGCGTTTGCGCCGCAACACGAACACGCCGGCCACGCTGAGCGCGTAGAACGGCCAGACGCCGAGAACGAACCGGTCGGCGAGCTGAGCGAAGTCATTCTCCAACACGTACACACACCCGAGCGCCGCCGAGAGACCGATCGCCACGGACGGACTCCTGAACCGTGGCGAGACGCGGGCGACCGGGCGGAAGAAGAGCCCGCGGTCGGCCATGCCGTAAATGATCCTGGGATCGGTCATCATGGAGCCGTTGAGCCCGCTGAAGGTGGACACCAGCACGAGGGTCGCGATCAGGGCGGCACCGGCGCTGCCGATCGAAGGGATGCGCGCGGCCGCAGTTGCCGCGACGAGTGGCGAGGCGGCCATCTCCGACGCCGACAATGCGTGCCAGAATCCGAGATTGAGCAGCACGTACACCAGCACCACGCACGCGGTGCCGAGAACGAGCCCCAAGGGCAACGTCGTCTGCGGGCGTGAGATCTCTCCTCCGACCGACGTGAGATTCGACCAGCCGTCGTATGTCCACAGGACCGGAATGAGCGCGCTCGCGATCAGCGACAGGCCGGCTCCGTGCGCGGAGGCCGCCGGTAGAGGCGGGGCCGCCGGGGCACGCGCCGCCGTGAAAGCCAGCAACCCCAGGACGACGACCGCCACGAACTTCGCCGCGGTCGTGATGTTCATGACGGCCGCGGCCCGCCGCAGCCCGACGTAATTGATGACGCCCATGAGCGCGATCGTGAGCGCCGCAACGTAGTGCACCTGCGCCGCCGAAACCGGCAGGAAGTACCCGAGATATTCGGCGAAGATGGTCGAGGTGGCGCCGAGAGCCGCCGGTGTCACGACCATGAGAGCCGCCCATCCGTACAGGAAAGCGGGCAACGGCCCGTAGCATTCGAGCAGGTAGGCGAAGATGCCGCCCGACCGGGGCAGCGCCGCGCCGAGCTCGGCAACCGAGAGTGCGCCGCAAAGGGTGACGAGCCCGCCGAGCAGCCAGCAGAGCATCGCCGGCCCGGGCGCATGCAATTGGGCGGCGACGGTGGCCGGCACGCGGAAGATGCCGCTGCCGATCGTGACTCCGACGACGACCGCCGTGGCGCCCCAGGTCCCCAGCGAGCGCGGCATGCGCTCTCCCCAGTGGTCGGCGACGGAATCTTGAGTGCTCTTGTCGATGGGTCGCGCCCGTTGCTGTCGTGACGCCGAATTATAGTGGGGCCGCGGATCCTCAAGGACCCTCGACCGTCGCGCTCTGCCAGCCCGCGCTCCTGCGGGCTAGTATCTTTTGAGCAACGATTGGATGTCG
>DASZYK010000212.1:0-10523 GCA_035545455.1 Steroidobacteraceae bacterium | reverse complement strand
GACCGTGATCTGACCGGACAATCTCATCTTGAGCGGATCGGACCGCGGCGTGGCGTCGTAGGCCCTCACCAGCACCGGAATCATGGTCGCGAACGCGGGCAGATAGCTGTCGAATGCAGCCGCCGTCAGCGAGGCCATGGTCCAATTCTTGCCGCCGGTGAGAACCCTCAGGGCGTGAAAGCCCCGCGGGCTCTCCTCCGTGCCCCGCTCCACGTACTGCGGAAAATCCTGCCGCTTCGGGCTGTACGGCCCGGCCGCGGACCACGGCCAGTTGTTGGAATTGTAGAGCCAGCCGTTGGGCGGATTCAGCAGATGCGGCGTCTCGGCCAGGGTCAGCAGCCCGTGGAATGCCGTGGCCGGGTCGCTGCCGTCGACCGGCTTGCCCCAGTCGAAGGAGTCGCTGCGCCGCGGGATCCAGTCCGAGTGCCAGTAGGCGATATTGCCCTCGGAATCGGCGAAAATGGTGTTGTTCGACGAGTTGGTGTGCAGCCGCATGGTCTTGCGGAACTGCGCGTAATCCCTGGCCTTGGTGCGCGTGAAATCCTGAACCAGCGCGCGTATGGGGCGCTGCATCAGGTTGACCGTCTCCCACTTGTCGCCGATCCGGGCGATGACCGGTCCGTGCTGCGTGTAGTAGGCGGTGAACGCCCGTTCGGCCATGCCGCGCGGGGTCTTGTATCGCACCACGATCCGGCGGGTCCTGACGGGCAGCTCCCGGTCCCCGTAGCGGTAATAATAGCGGCCGTGCCTTCGGGTGACCGTCTCCAGGAACCAGGAGACATTGCGCACGCCGCTCGAGGTGTGCATCCAGCCCGCCGTCGCGTTGAACCCCTGGTAAATGAAGAACTGACCCCAGGTGACGGCGCCGTACGCATCGAGCCCCTGCCCGCTCGCCATCTGCAGCTCGGAGCGAAAGTAGAAGGAGGTGTGCGGATTGATCCAGAGCAGCGCGTGGTGGTCCAGAGCGATCGACGGTGAGATGGCGATGCCGTTGGATCCCTGAGGCTCGGGCGGTGGCAGCGAGGCGCCCGCCGTCCGCGCGACCGCGGACGACCGTCCGCCGTAGAAGGCGGCGAGGCGCGGAACGTTCACGCCCTGCTCGATGTCCCCGCCGATGCTGCCCTCGGTGAAGGCGAGCGCCATCCAGGGCTCGAAATGCGTGATGACCCGGGGCCTGACCTCGGGATGCCTGTAGAGGTAGTAATTGAGTCCGTCGGCGAAAGCGTTCATGAGCTTCCTGAGCCATGATGGGCTCTGCCCGTACTTCGCCTGAATCACCCTGGGATCGACGAAAAGCCGGCTGCGCAGATCGCTGTAGATCGAGGACTCCCCCTCCGCCTGCGACCGCCAGCCCAGCGCATCGACGTAGTTCGTCTCCACACGGTTGAAGTCGTCCTCGGCCTGCGCATACTCCATGCCAAACACCGCATCCGCGTCCGTCTTGCCGTACACGTGGGCGATGCCCCAGTTGTCCCGGTAGATGGTGACGTCGCGCGCCTCGCGCTGCCATCGGGCGATGTCGCTGGCGCTCGCCGCGCGCGCGGCGCAGGGCAACACGCAGGCACCCAACGCACTGAGTAGGAGCGCCGCGAGCAGCGGCGGTCTCATCGTGGCTGACAACTGGCCTTCCCCCTGGGGCGTACACGCGCGCCGCCCGAATGCGTTAAGTCAATGATAGCGGGTTCCGTGAATGCCCAGTGACCGCCCGCTCGTGATCGCGCTCACCATCCGGGGGGCGGCCGGGTGCGGACGGGCGAATTGCTGCTATTCTCCCGATGATATGCCCGTGAGATGAGCGCTCGCAGTGATGCATTCTGAAGTGAGACGGATGTTGCCGGGCATCGCCCCGGCGGAGTCGTCCGTGATCGCCTGAGAGAGCCTAAGTCGCGTGACTCTCTGCGCTCAGCCGCATGCGCGGCGTGCGCGCCTGGGCGGGAATGCGAAACCACGCGGCATAAAGCGCCGGCAGGAAAAACAGCGTCAATGCGGTGGCGACCGTGATCCCTCCCATCAGCGCCACCGCCATGGGCCCGAAGAAGGCGTCCGGAACGAGCGGGATCAGCGCGAGCACCGCCGCCGCCGCGGTGAGCGTGATCGGCCGGAACCGCCGCACCGTGGCGCCGATGATCGCCTGCAGACCGTCGGCTCCGTCGCGGATGTCGCGATCGATCTGATCCATGAGAATCACCGAGTTGCGCATGATGATCCCGAGCATGGCGATCGTGCCCAGCATGGCCACGAAGCCGAAGGGCTTGTGAAAGAGGAGCAGCGCGGCCGCGACCCCGATCAGCCCGAGAGGCGCGGTGAGCAGCACCATGAACGTGCGCGAGAAGCTCTGCAGCTGAACCATGAGCAGGGTGAAAACCGCCAACAGCAGCACCGGCATCTGCGCATTGATCGAGGCCTGGGCCTTGGCGTTGTTCTCGACCGCTCCGCCCACCTCTATGCGGTAACCCAGGGGCAAGCGAGCGCGCAAGCCCGCCAGCCGCGCGTCGATGGCCTTGGTCACGTCGATGCCCTGCGCTCCTCCCACGGTATCGGCGCGAACCGTAACCGTCGGCTGACGGTTGCGCTCCCAGATGACGCCGTATTCCAGGCCGTAGACGGGCGTAGCCAGCTGAGTGAGCGGCACCGACCTGCCGGCGGCGGTGGGTATCATCAGGCTCGAGAGGCTGTCCAGGCTCGCACGCTCCGCGCGCGGTGCCCGCAGGTCCACGGCGATCAGCTTGTCGCCTTCGCGGTAGTAGGTCGCCGCGTAACCCGAGAGCGACATGTCGAGGAATTGCGCGAGCTCGTCGCTGCTCACGCCCAGGAGGCGCGCCTTGGCCTGATCCACCTGCAGGCGCACGGTCTTGCTGGCCGGACCATCCCAGTCATACTGCACGTCGGTGGTACGCGGATCGGCACGCACGACATCGGCGGCCTGCGCGGCGATCCCGCGCACCTTCGTGATGTTGTCGCCGGACACGCGGAATTGGACCGGGAAGCCCACCGGCGGCCCATTCTCCAGCCGAGTTACGCGGCCCTGCACATCCGGGAACCCGCTCGCGAGCTCCGCGATGAGCAGCGCCCGCAGCCTCTCGCGCGCCGGCACGGACTTCGCCGTCACCACGAACTGTGCGAAGTTGCGCTGCGGCAGCTGCTGATCGAGCGGCAGATAGAACCGCGGCGAGCCGGTACCCACGTAGCTCACGTAGCTCGCGATGCCTTTCCGGGACTCGAGGAACCGCTCCATGCGCTTCGTCGCCGCCAATGTCGCTTCGAACGAGGCGCCTTCCGGCAGCCTAAGGTCCACCATCAGCTCGGGGCGGCTCGAGCTCGGGAAGAACTGCTGCGGGATGAGGCGAAAGGCGGCGAGCGCGAGCACGAATAGGCCTGCCGCGGCGATCAGAACCCGTGCGCGGCGGCTCACGCACCAGCGGATCGCCTCCCGCAGGCGGGTGTAGAACGGCGTGTCATATACATCACGGGCGCTCTTCCCATGCGTGCCGCCGCTGCTCCCGGCTTCCGGCAGCATCCCGTGGCCGAGATACGGAATCACCACCACCGCGGCGATCCAGGATGACAGCAGCGCGATGGCCGCCACCTGGAAGATGGAGCGGGTGTATTCGCCCGTCGAGGATTTGGCGAGCGCGATCGGCAGGAATCCCGCGACCGTCACCAGCGTCCCCGTGAGCATCGGAAATGCCGTGCTGGTGTAGGTGAAGGCGGCGGCCTTCATCCGGTCGAAGCCCTGCTCCAGCTTCACCGCCATCATCTCCACGGCGATGATGGCGTCGTCCACCAGCAGCCCCAGCGCCAGGACCAGCGTGCCGAGCGACACCTTGTGCAACCCGATGCCGAAGAGCCACATCAGGAAGGCGGTGGCCGCCAACACCAGCGGGATGGAGATCACCACCACCATCCCGGTGCGCAGCCCGAGTGTCAGCAGGCTCACCGCCAGCACGATGGCGATCGCCTCGCCCACTGCCGTCTGGAAGTCATCGATGGACTGCGCCACCGCGACACCGCCGTCCGTCACCGTGTGCAGCATGAGTCCCGCCGGCAGCCGCTGCTGCAGTGCCGCCATCGTGGTCCGCAGGCGCTTGCTCAGCTGAATCACGTTGCCGCCGGCCTGCATGGTCACACCGATGCCGAGCACGGGACGGCCCTCGAAGCGCATCTGCTGCTGCGGCGGATCCTGGTAGCCGCGGTAGATGCGCGCGATGTCGCCGAGCCTGAGCAGCCGGCCGTCGGCCCGGAAAGTCACCTCCTCGAGGCTCTTGACCGTGTGGAACTGGCCGCTCCCGCGCAGGGTGACGCGATCGCTCGCGGTGTCGTAGCTGCCCGCAGCGGCTACCGCGTTCTGTGCCCGCAATACCGCCTCGATGTCCGCCGGCGTGAGCCCCAGGGTGGCCAGCTTGCGGTTCGAGATCTCGACATGGATGACCTGGGTCTGGTCGCCGAAATAGTCCACCTTGGCCACGCCGGGAACGCGCAGCAGCTCCTCCCGGAGCTGGTCGGCGTAATCGCGCAGCTCGGCGAAACTGTAGCCATCGCCCTCGAGGGCGTAGATGTTGGTATAGACGTCACCGAACTCGTCATTGAAGGACGGGCCGACGACGCCCTTGGGGAGCTCGCTCGCCATGTCGCCCACCCGCTTGCGGACCTGGTACCACGTGGGCGGGACGGCGCCGGCCGGCGCCGAGTCCCTGATGTTGAAGAAGATCATGGACTCGCCGGGCCTGGAATAGCTCTGCAGGAAATCCACGTTGGGGGTCTCCTGGAGCTTGCGCTCGATGCGGTCCGTCACCTCGCGCTCGACCTGCTGCGCGCTGGCGCCCGGCCACAGGGTCTGGATGACCATCACCTTGAAGGTGAACGGCGGATCCTCGGACTCCCCGAGGTGACTGAAGCCGAAAACCCCGAGGAGCGCCGTCACCACCATGGCATACAGCACGAGGCTCCGGTGCCGCAGCGCCCACTCCGAGAGATTGAAGCCCCCGCTCATGAATCGCTGCCTTGCGCGGGAGCGGTCACCTGGACCCGCTCGCCCTGATAGAGCTCGTTGACGCCCTTGAGCACGACCTCTTCGCCCGCCGTGAGGCCGGCATCGATGACCACGCCGTCATCGCTGTAGCGTTCCACCTGGACCGGCGCGAGAACGACGGTCCGCGTCCTCGGGTCCACCACCCAGACGGCCGTCGCCGCGCCCTTGTGATACAGCGCCGTCATGGGGACGAGCAGCTCCCTGGGGTCGGCGGAGTCCTCCACCTTCACGCCGGCAGTCATTCCCAGGCGTATTTCCGGCCCGGGCGCGACGATCGCGACCTTCACCAGGAAGGTGCGCGTAGCGGGATCGGCGGCAGCGGATTTCTCGCGCACCACTCCGCGATAGACCTGCCCCGTCCCCCAAAGCGACACGCTGATGCGCCTGGCGCCGCGGAATTCGCCGATGCGGTTCTCCGGCACGTCGATGTATACCTCGCGGCCGTCGGACCAGGCGAGACTCACGACCGTTTGCCCCCCCGCCACCACCTGACCGGCCTCGGCATCGACGGCGGTGATGACCCCGTCGTGGTCGGCCCGCAGCTCGGTATAGCCCAGCTGATTGTTGCGCAGCGCGTACTGGCGTTGAGCCTGTTGGTACGTCGCCTGGGCGGCTGCCAGCTGATCCCGCTGATGGTCGTAGGCCGAGCGGCTGACGGCGCCGGTCTTCACCAGGGCGGCGTAGCGTGTCAGGTCCTGACGCGCGGTTTGCATGTTGCTTCGGGCAGCGGCCAGCGCAGCCTCGGCGGCGTCCCGCTCGAGCGCGGCATCGGTGCCGTCGAGCCGCGCCAGCAGCTCGCCGCGGCGCACCGTCTCGCCGAGGGTCACGTAACGGGCCACGATCTTGCCCGGGACGCGAAAGGCCAGACCCGACTCGTACCGGGCATGGACGGCGCCGCTGTACTCCTCCGCCGGACTGACGCCGCTGGCCTCCAGGCGCTCGGCGACCACCGGCTTGGCGGCCGCCGCCGGACGGACGTCACGGTTGCAGCCGCCGAGCACGACGGCGGCGATGACGGGCAACAGCACTCGGAGGACGTCCCGTCTGGCGGGCGATGATGGACTTTCCATGACGCACCGATCTTTACATCGTTAAGTTTGGGGAGTAGATTCTGACCGCGCAAACTTAACGATGTCAAGATTGATGCGAAAGCTCATCCCGCAGCCGGCGCCCGAGCCGCCGGCGGGCGGGCAGTCCCTGTGTATTTGGCCTAAGATGCCCGGGTGCCCGCTCGAATGAAGAACTGCCCCGTACGGCGCCTGATCCGCAGCAAGCAGGGCTATCACCACGGTGACCTGCGCAACGCTCTGGTCAACGAGGGCCTGAAGCTGCTCGAGCAGGACGGACACCCGGACTTCACCCTGCGGGACCTCGCGCGGCGCGTGGGCGTGAGCGCCGCCGCCCCGTACGCTCATTTCCTCGACAAGAACGCGCTCCTCGCCGCCATTGCGACGGCCGGATTCAACCGGCTGCGAGCGGCGTTGGAAGGCGCGATCCGCAACGAGAGTGAGCTGACGGATCAATTCCTGCTCATGGGGCAGGCCTACGTGCGCTTCGGCATGGATCACCCGGCGCTCTACGAGCTGATGTTCGCGAGCGAGGAGCTGCCCCCCGAGCGCGACGAGTATCCGGAGTTGAAGGCCGCCGGCCAAGCCGCCTTCGGCGCGCTCACCGGCATGCTGGAGCGCATGCAGCGGCAGGGATTCCTGCGGCCCGGGGATCCGGAGGCGGACGGCCTCAGCGTGTGGGCGCACGTGCACGGCCTGGCTTCGCTGATCATCACCGGCTGCCTGGCCTGCGCCGGCGATCCGGCTCCTCAGCCGGCCGAGGTCGTCCGATCGAGCCTCGGCATCCTTTTGAGCGGATTGCGCGCTCCGGCGCGCGCGGAGCGGGTCGCCTGAGTCCGGCCGATGGCGCGGCACAAGAGATCCCTGCAGCAGCTGTTTCGCCCGCTCGCCCGGGCATCCCGCGGGCCCGCAGCGGAACGGGGCGAAAGCGCCGCGCTGGAGGCGATCTGGCAGGTGGTCTGCGCGATTCCCCGGGGGCGGGTCTCCACCTACGGGGCCGTGGCGCGCGCGGCCGGGTTGCCGCGCCGTGCGCGGCTCGCCGGATTCGCATTGCGGGTCGCGCCGCGGGAATTGAATCTGCCGTGGCACCGGGTCGTCGGCGCCGGCGGACGCATCGTGTTTCCCAGCGGCTCACGCGAGCACAGAGAGCAGGCGACGCGTCTGCGCGCCGAAGGCATTCCGGTATCGGCCGGGCGCGTCGCGCCTTGCGCGCTCACCGATCTGGACGAGCTCTGAGCCCGACGGTCAGAGCAGCTCGAATATTCCCGCCGCGCCCATCCCGGTGCCGATGCACATCGTGACCATGCCGTAGCCCTTGAGGCCCTTGCCGCGCATGCCGTGCACCAGCGTCGCGGTCCGGATCGCTCCCGTAGCCCCGAGAGGATGTCCGAGCGCGATCGCCCCGCCATGAGGATTGACGCGTGCCGGATCGAGATCGAGATCGCGCATCACCGCGAGCGCCTGGGCGGCGAAAGCCTCATTGAGCTCGATCCACTTCAAGTCGTCCCGTCCGATACCGGCCCGCTCCAGAGCGGCGGGGATGGCGGCCTTGGGACCGATGCCCATGATCGCCGGCGGCACGCCCTTGACCGCGAAAGTGACGTAACGCGCCAGTGGTGTCAGGTTGTATCGCTTGAGAACGGATTCCGAGACCAGCACCACCGCCGCGGCGCCGTCGGAAGTCTGCGAGCTGTTGCCGGCGGTGACCGTTCCCCTGGCGTCGAACACCGTCTTCAGCCTGGCCAGCGCCTCGAGCGAGGTGTCGGACCGGGGACCCTCGTCCTGCTCCAGGACCTTGTTCGAATACCGCACTTCCTGCGACTGCAGGTCGGGCGTGCGCGAGGTGACCTCGAGGGGCGATATCTCGGCGCGGAACGCTCCCGAGGCGATCGCCGCCAGCGCGCGCCGGTGCGATTCCAGCGCGAACGCGTCCTGGTCCTCGCGCCCCACCTTCCACTGCTGCGCCACCTTCTCCGCGGTGATGCCCATGCCGTAGGCGATGGCGTAGTTCTCGTCCGTGGCGAAAATCGCCGGATTCATCGCCACCTTGTTGCCCATCATGGGCACCATCGACATCGACTCGGCGCCGCCGGCTATGACCACGTCCGCCTCGCCCACACGGATCCGGTCGGCGGCGATCTGCACGGCATTCAGGCCCGAGGAGCAATACCGATTGATCGTGATGCCGGGCACGCCGTCGGGCAGACCGGCGAGCAGTGCGCCGATGCGCGCCATGTTGAGTCCCTGCTCCGCTTCGGGGAACGCGCAGCCGACGACGACATCGGCAACCTGCGCGGGCTCGATCGCCGGTACTTGCGCAAGGACGCTCTTCAGCACGTGCGCGAGCATGTCGTCGGGGCGCACGTGGCGCAGCATGCCGCGCGGCGCCTTGCCGACGGGTGTACGGGTCGCGGCAACGATGTAGGCGTCTCTGATCTCTTTGGACATGGTCAGCTTCTCCATGAGACTTGGCGACCAGGCACAGGGATGTGCCTCGTTGCTAGTTACGCAGGGGCTTGCCGGTGGCGAGCGTATGCGCGATGCGCTCCTGAGTCTTGGGGTTCTGCAGCAGCGCGAGGAAGTGCCGGCGCTCGAGCGCGAGGAGCCAGTCCTCGGTCACCTCGGTGCCGGGCTCGAGGTCGCCTCCCGTCATGACTTCGGCGATCCGCGAGCCGATCTCGAAGTCGTACTGACTGATGAAATGCCCTTCCAGCATGTTGACGAGCTGTCCCTTGATGGAAGCGGCGCCGGTCCGGCCGGCCACCTGGAAGCGCCTCCCGGACAGGGATGGCCGATAGCCGGACTCGTGCAGCGCGAGCGCCTGCTGCTTGGCGACGTGCAGGAGCTCACCGGAATTGAACACCACGACATCGCTCGCGCGCAGAAGCCCGAGCTCCCGCGCCTCGATGCCGCTCCCGGCCACTCTGGCCGTGGCGACCATCATGTAGTAGTCCTTGAGGGATGCGAACAGATCCCCTTTGCTCTCCTGCGCCGCGCGCAGCGCGAGCTCCTTGCAGCCGCCACCCGCCGGCAGCAGACCCACGCCCGCCTCGACGAGGCCCACGTAGGACTCGAGAGCCGCGACCACGCGGTCGCAGTGCATCACGAACTCGCATCCGCCGCCGAAGACGTAGCCCTGTGTCGCCGCCACAGTCGGAATCGCGCTGTAGCGCAGACGCATGGAAGTCTTCTGGAAAAGGGAGATGATCCCCTCGATGGTCCGCCAGTCACCGGCCGCGAGCGCGGACCGCAGCGAGTCGAGATTGGCCCCGACCGAGAACGGCGCCTGCGGCTGCCAGATGACCAGTCCCTTGTATCGCTCCTCCGCGATTTCGATCGCCCGGTTGAGGCCCTCGAGCACATCCGGACTGATCGCATGCGCCTTGGCCTTGAACGAGACGACCAGAATGTCGTCTCCGGTCGTGAATGCCCGTACCCCGGGATTCTCATGGACGGTCTCGCCGAGCACCGCCCTGCCCGCCCCGAGCACCGTGTCGGGCACGAGTTGCCGCCGATACACGTCGAGCGTGGAAGGTCCCACGAGCGTGTCGCTGCCGGCATCATAGGAGCCTGCCGGGAAGTGCACTCCCTTGCGCTCCGGCTCCCGCGCCCACGCCGGCAGCGGCACGTTCGCCAGAGCCTTGCCCGCTGCGATGTCCGCCTCGATCCACCGCGCCACCTGCGGCCAACCGGCCGCCTGCCAGATCTCGAAGGGCCCGAGCTTCCAGCCGAACCCCCAGCGCATCGCAAGATCGACGTCACGCGCGCAGTGCGCGATCCCGGCGAGGTGATGCGCGCTGTAGTGAAACGTGTCGCGAAAGCAGGCCCAGAGAAACTGCGCCTGAGGATGATCGCTCGCGCGCAGTCTCGCGAGTCTCTGCGCCGGATCGTCCAGCTTCAGGATCTCCACCACGTCCGCCTCAGCCTTGCGGCCGGCCTCGACGTGCTGCCCGCTCGCGGGGTCCAGCACCAGCAATTCGTTGCCCTTCTTCCGGTAGACGCCGTTTCGGGTCTTGGCGCCGAGCGCCCCGGCCTCGATCAGCCTCGTGAGCCACGGCGGGGAACGGAATAGACCATGCCATGGATCCTGCGGCAGCGTGTCCTGCATGGTCCTGACGACATGGGCCAGCGTGTCGAGACCGACGACGTCGGCCGTACGGAAGGTCGCCGACTTGGGACGCCCGAGCCGCGGGCCCGTGAGATCGTCCACCACGTCGAAGCGGATCCCGAGCCTCTCCGCATTGGCCATGGTGGCCAACATCGAGAAAACGCCGATCCGGTTGGCGACGAAGTTGGGCGTATCCTTGGCGCGGATCACGCCCTTGCCGAGCGTGGTGACGAGGAAGCGCTCGAGCTCATCCAGCACGGCCGGGAGCGATTGCGCGCACGGAATGATCTCCGCGAGGTGCATGTAGCGCGGCGGATTG
>DASZYK010000211.1:0-6981 GCA_035545455.1 Steroidobacteraceae bacterium | reverse complement strand
GTCCCGCCGTTCAAGAAGGGGTCGGGCGAAGGGTGGGTCACGGCCGAGTACGCCATGCTGCCGCGCGCCACGGCGGAGCGGACCGACCGCGAGCGCCGGGGCGCCGGCGGGCGCACCATGGAGATCCAGCGCCTCATCGGGCGGTCGCTGCGCGCGGTCATCGACCTGAAGGCGCTGGGTCCGCGCACCATCACCATCGACTGCGACGTTCTGCAGGCCGACGGCGGCACCCGCACCGCCTCGATCACCGGCGGTTACGTCGCGCTGGCGCAGGCATGCGATCGATTGGTCGCGCAGCGCGCGATTGCCGCGAGCCCGCTCCATGGTCAGGTCGCGGCCGTCTCCGTCGGCATCGTCGGCGGCCGGCCGGTGTTGGATCTCGACTACCGCGAGGACTCGCAGGCCGAGACCGACATGAACGTGGTGATGCGAAGCGGCGGCGCTTTCATCGAGCTGCAGGGCACCGCGGAGGGACATGCCTTCCGCCGCCACGAGCTCGATGCCATGCTCACCCTCGCTGCCGGCGGCATCGAGCGGCTGTTCTCCCTGCAGACGAAGGCCCTGGAGAACGGATGAACGCAGACTTCAGCGGCGCCCGGCGCCGCTACCCGGTCGTAATTCGCCCCTTGGGGCGAACCCCCTCGGCGCCTGCGCGCAGCCCATGAAAACCGTCCTCGCGAGCGGCAACGCCGGCAAGCTGAGGGAGCTGACGGCGATCCTCGGGCCGCTGGGGCTCGAGCTCATCACCCAGAGCGCGCTCGGCATCGAGCCGCCGCCGGAAACCGGCAGCACCTTTCTGGAGAACGCGCTCATCAAGGCCCGCCACGCGGCGCGGGGATCGGGGCTGCCGGCGCTCGCCGATGACTCCGGCATCGAGGTCGACGCGCTGGACGGCCGGCCCGGCGTGCACTCGGCGCGCTTCGCGGGCGAAGGCGCGAGTGATGCCGAGAATCTCCACAAGCTGCTCGCGGAGCTGCACGATGTGCCCATGGAGTTCCGCCAGGCGCGCTACCACTGCGTGATCGCATTCGTGCGCCGGCCTGACGACCCGCAGCCCATCATCGCTCACGGCACCTGGGAGGGACGCATCGCGCTCGAGCCGCGGGGCCATGGGGGATTCGGCTATGACCCCGTTTTCCTTCCCGCGGACGCATCGGTCACCGCGGCGGAGCTCGACGCGGCGGCGAAGAACGAGGTCAGCCACCGCGCTCAGACATTGCGCGCCTGGGTCGCCGCCGCGCGCGATGAGCTCGATCTTGAAATGGCCCGGACGACGCCCGCCACGCGGGGCACGCTCTTCGTCCTGGCGGCACCTTCCGGTGCCGGCAAGACATCGCTCGTGGGGGCGCTGCTCGAGCGCATGCCGCAGCTGCGGATGTCCGTCTCGCATACCACGCGGCCGCGACGTCCTAACGAAGAGCATGGACGGGAGTACTACTTCGTCGAGGTGCCGGAGTTCGAGCGGCTGGTGCAGGAGGGTCAGTTCCTGGAGAACGCCCGCGTCTTCGACAATCTCTACGGCACCGCGCGCGCGCCCGTCGAGGCGCGCCTCGGGCAGGGCGGGGACATCGTGCTGGAGATCGACTGGCAGGGCGCCCGGCAGGTGAGGGCGGCGATGCCCGACTGCGTGACCATCTTCATTCTGCCCCCCTCCCGCGAGGCGCTCGAGAAGCGGCTTCGGAGCCGCGCGACCGATTCTCAGGAGGTGATCGCCAGACGCCTTCGCGACGCGGTGAGCGACATGTCCCACTGGCGGGAGTTCGACTACGTCGTCGTGAACGATGACTTCGAGAAGGCGGTGGCGGACCTCATCGCGATCGTCGCTGCGCACGGCGAGAGGGCTCCCGCAGACGCTTCCAGCGGCGGCGGGGCCAGGACCAAATCCCTGGGCACCGGCACCCGGCCCGGCGGGGCACAAAGGCTGGCGGCCGGCCGCCCCGAGCTCGGCCCGCTGCTGGATCGCCTGCTGGGCTAGCTCATGGCGCTGGATCCGGCCATCCTGGCCGCCCCAGCGCGGTTGCGGGCAAAAGCGCGGTTTTTGCCCGCAACCGCCGCCACCTGCGGCGGCGGGCACATCCTTGTGCCTGGAGGGTCGCGCGACGCATAATGGCGGACGCACTCTCCCGCGCCCTCTCGGCGCCCCATCTTTATTCGTACCCGTACCATGGCCCGCATCACCGTCGAAGACTGCCTGCAGAACGTCGATAACCTCTTTCAGCTCGTCATCCTGGCCGCCCAGCGCGCCCGCAGGCTCGCCAACGGCGCGGAGCCCACGGTCGGCTGGGAGAATGACAAGCCGACCGTAGTCGCGCTGCGCGAGATCGCCGCCGGCAATGTCACGCTCGACATGCTCCGCGAGCCCGAGCCGCCGGCAGAGCCCACGATACCGGAGCTCGAGGCTCAATCGACCTTCCGCGCTCCGCAGTTCGGCCTGGGGGACTGAACCTCCCCGGCCGCGTCCTATGGACTATGCGTCTTCGCTCCTGGGACTGCTCCCCGGCGGAAGGCGCACTCCCGGACTCAAGGAGCTTCTGGCTGCGGTCGGCAAGTACCTGCCGCCGGAGCAGGTGGCGCGCATCGAGGAAGCCGCGGAATTCGGCGCGTCCGCGCACAAGGGGCAGAAGCGCCTCTCCGGTGAGCCCTTCATCGCCCATCCCGTGGCGGCAGCCGCGATTCTCGCCGACCTGCACCTGGACGCGGACACGCTGATAGCGGCGATCCTGCACGACGTCATCGAGGACACGCCGACGCCGAAGGATCAGCTGGCGGCGCGCTTCGGCGCCGATGTCGCGGAGCTGGTCGACGGCGTCACCAAGCTCGATGCGATCCAGTTCAAGAGCCGCGAGGAGGCGCAGGCGGAGTCCTTCCGCAAGATGCTTCTCGCGATGGTGCGCGACCTCAGGGTGATCCTGGTCAAGCTCGCCGATCGCACCCACAACATGCGCACCATCCAGGCCATGCCGCTGCCCAGGCGCCGGGCCGTGGCGCGTGAGACGCTGGAAATCTACGCGCCGATCGCCGAGCGGCTCGGGCTCTACAACATGAAGCTCGAGCTCGAGGATCTCGGGTTCGAGGCGCTCTACCCGCACCGCTATCAGGTGCTCGAGCGCGCGCTGCGCAAGGCGCGCGGCAATCAGAAGGAATTCCTGAAGAAGCTCGAGCAGCAGCTCACGAGCGCTCTCGTCAAGAACGACATCCGGGCGCGGGTGGAGACGCGCGAGAAGCACCTCTACAGCATCTACAAGAAGATGCTGCGCAAGCGCGCCTCGCTCGCGGAGATCGTCGATGTCTACGGCCTGCGCATCATCGCCGACAGGCCCGACACCTGTTATCGCGCGCTCGGTATCGTGCACTCGGTCTTCAAGCCGATGCCGGGCCGTTTCAAGGACTACATCGCCATTCCCCGGGTCAACGGCTACCAGTCGCTGCACACGACGCTGTTCGGTCCCAATGGCGTGCCCATCGAGGCGCAGATCCGCACCGAGGACATGCACCGGGTCGCCGAATCCGGCATTGCGGCACACTGGAAATACAAGAGCGGCGGCGACGCGGACTCGATGCAGCAGCAGCGCACGCGCGAGTGGCTGTCGAGCCTGGTCGAGCTGCAGGAGGACGGCACCTCGGAGGAATTCCTCGAGAGCGTCAAGGTCGACCTCTTTCCCGACAAGGTGTACGTGTTCACCCCGCGGGGCACGATCCTGCGCCTGCCGAGCGGCGCCACGGTGGTGGATTTCGCCTACGCCGTGCACACCGACATCGGCAACCGCTGCGTCGCGGCCAAGGTGGACCGGCGGCTGACGCCGCTGCGCACGGTGCTGCGCAACGGCCAGACGGTGGAGATCATCACCGCCAAGGGCGCGATGCCGAATCCGTCCTGGGTCAATTTCGTGGTCACCGCCAAGGCGCGCAACGCCATCCGCCATTACCTCAAGAGCCTGCGCCGCGCCGAGGCCATCGCGCTCGGTCAGCGGCTTCTCAACCAGGCGCTCGGGGAGTTCCGGCTGTCGCTCGACGATGTCAGCCCGGAGGTGCAGCACGCGGTGCTCGGCGAGTTCGGGATGAAGGACCTGGACGATCTCTACGAGAAGATCGGACTCGGCGAGCGGCTGGCGCCGCTCGTTGCCCGGCGCCTGCTGCCGTCCGCGCCCGCCCAGGGCGGCGCCCATGCGCCCGCGCCGCTCGCCATCGCGGGCACGGAGGGACTGCTCGTCTCCTACGCGCGCTGCTGCTTTCCGCTGCCGCACGACCCGGTGTTCGCATTCCTGTCGGCGGGCCGCGGAGTCGTCATCCACCGGGAGCGCTGCGTCAACGTCGAGGACTATCGCAAGCATCCGGAGAAGTGGCTGCCGGTCAGCTGGCGCCCCGCGCCGGACCGGCTCTTCAACTCCGAGATCCGCATCTACGTGGTCAACCGCACCGGGGTGCTGGCGGCGGTCGCCGCCGCCATCGCCAGCACGGAAACCAACATCCATCACGTCTCGATCGAGGAGCAGGAGGGCGATGCCTCCATCCTGACGTTCGAGCTGAAAGTGCGCGACCGCAAGCATCTGGCGCGCGTGATGCGGGTCATCCGCCGCATGCCCGACGTTACGCGCGTCAGCCGGACGATAGCCGCCCACGCGCGCAGCGGCCGGGCCGATGCGGACCTGGAGAGCGTGGACGAGAGCGACGATCCGGATCCTGGTTCCGATAACGAGTGAGAGAGAGACTGCTGCATGAGCCGTAAAGCGATTCAGACCGAGCGGGCGCCCCAGGCGATCGGCACTTATTCCCAGGCGGTGCGCGCGGGCGATACCGTCTACCTCTCCGGCCAGATTCCCCTGGACCCGGCAACGAAGGAGCTGGTCAGCGGCGATGTCGAGGCGGAGATCCGCCGCGTGTTCGAGAACCTGAAGGCGGTCGCCGAGGCCGCGGGGGGAAGCCTCGCGCAGGCCGTGAAGGTGAACGTGTATCTCACCGATCTCGCGCACTTCGCCAAGGTCAACGAGATCATGGCGCTCTACTTCCCGCAGCCCTATCCGGCGCGGGCGGCCGTCGGCGTCGCACAGCTGCCGCGAGGGGCGCGCGTCGAAGCCGAGTGCGTCCTTCATCTTGGCTGAGACGGCTCCAGCGCCACTTCCGGCTTCGTAGATGCGTGCCTCAGAGGCGTGGGGGAGCGAGCGCTCGTTGGAGCAGCGGCCGATCACCGCGCTGCGCGGGGTCGGCGAGGCGCTGGCGGAACGGCTCCGGCGCCTCGGTGTGGCGCAAGTGCAGGACCTGCTCTTCGTGTTGCCTCTGCGGTACGAGGATCGCACCACCGTCGTCAGGATCGGCTCACTTCTTCCGGGAACGCGGGCGGTCGTCGAGGGCGAGATCCAGCTGGCCCAGGTGGCGTACCGCCGCCGGCGGCAGCTGCAATGCAGCCTGTCCGACGGCTCGGGCTTCCTGACATTGCGCTTCTTCCATTTCTCCGCCTCGCAGCAGCAGGGCCTCGCCCGCGGCACGCGGCTGCGTTGCTTCGGCGAGGCGCGCCGCGGCCCGCAGGGCCTGGAGATGGTCCATCCGGAATACCGCCGCCTCGGGGACGCGCCGGCGGCGGCGGAGGAGACCCTGACCCCGATCTATCCCCTCACGGAAGGCGTGCCCCAAGGCCGGCTGCGCGCGCTCATCGCACAGGCGCTGCGCGAGCTCGACATGGCCGCGGTGCGGGACTGGATTCCGGGGCAGGTGCTGGAATCCCTGGAGCTTCCGCCGCTGCGGGACGCGCTGCGCTACGTGCACCGGCCACCCCGGGAGGCGGAGCTGGCAGAGCTCGCCGCCGGCCGTCACCCGGCACAGCGACGGCTCGCGTTCGAGGAGCTGCTCGCCCATCAGGCCAGCCTGCGGCTGCTGCGCAGCGCCGCCAGGACCGACCCGGCCTGGCCGCTGGAGGATCGCGAGGGGATGGCCGCACGGCTCACCGCCTCGTTGCCCTTTTCGCTGACGCGCGCACAGGCCCGCGTGCTCGGAGAAGTCGAAACGGACCTCTGCTCCAGCGTGCCGATGGTGCGGCTCATCCAGGGCGATGTCGGCTGCGGCAAGACGGTCGTGGCGGCGATCGCGGCCGCGCGCGCCGCCGGAACCGGCATGCAGGCGGCGCTGATGGCGCCGACGGAGCTCCTTGCGGAGCAGCACTGGCGGAACCTCGACGAGTGGCTGCAGCCGCTCGGCCTGCCGGTCGCGCTGCTCACGAGCGGGCAGCCGGCGCGCGCCCGGCGCAGCGCGCTCGAAGCGATCGCTTCCGGAGAAGTGCGGGTCGTGGTCGGGACACACGCGCTCTTCCAGGAAGGCATCGACTTCGCGCGCCTCGCGCTCGTCATCGTCGACGAGCAGCATCGTTTCGGAGTGCAGCAGCGGCTGCGTCTGAAGGAAAAAGGCAGCAAGCTCGGACGCTTTCCGCACCAGCTGATCATGACGGCGACGCCCATCCCGCGTACGCTCGCGATGACCGCCTACGCCGACCTCGATATCTCCGTCATCGACGAGTTGCCGCCGGGCCGCACGCCCGTGCGCACCGTTGTGGTTCCGGAGGAGCGGCGGCAGGAAGTGGTGGCGCGCATCGTGCGGATTTGCCGCGCGGGCCGGCAGGTTTACTGGGTCTGCCCGCTCATCGACGAGTCGGACGAGCTGCCTTCGCAGGCGGCGGAGGAGACCGCCGCAGCGCTCGCGGAAGCATTGCCCGACGTGCGGATCGGACTGGTGCACGGCCGGATGCCGCCCTCGAAGAAGGACGCGGCGATGCTCGCATTCAAGGCGGGACGCATTCAGCTGTTGGTCGCGACTACCGTGATCGAGGTCGGCGTCGACGTGCCGAACGCCACGCTGATGGTGATCGAGAACGCCGAGCGCATGGGTCTGGCGCAGCTGCACCAGCTCCGGGGCCGCGTCGGACGCGGGGCCGAGTCCAGCGCCTGTGTGCTCCTCTACAAAGGTCCGCTCTCGCCGCTGGCGCGCCAGCGCCTG
>DASZYK010000210.1:0-6037 GCA_035545455.1 Steroidobacteraceae bacterium | reverse complement strand
GGTGATCATGACACCGTTCTGTCTCGCAGGCGCGATGGCGCCGATCACCATCGCCGGCGCGCTGACGCTCCAGCATGCTGAGGCGCTGGCCGGCATCGCGCTCGCGCAGCTCGCGCATCCCGGCGCGCCGCTTCTCTACGGCAGCTTCCTGTCCAACGTCGACATGAAGTCGGGCTCGCCGGCATTCGGCACCCCTACGCACCTGCAGGCGACTCTCGGGGCGGGCCAGCTGGCGCGCCTCATCGGACTGCCCTGGCGCGCGGGCGCCGGCACCGCGGGCAACGTGGTGGATGCGCAGGCGGCCCTCGAGACCCAGTTCTCTCTCTGGGCCACTGTGCTCGCGGGCGCGACCGTGTGCCTGCACGCCGCCGGCTGGATGGAGGGCGGACTGACGCACTCCTATGAGAAATGCGTGACGGACGTGGAGATGCTGCAGATGCTGGCGGAGCTCTGCACCCCGCCGGAGGCGGACGAGGATGCGCTGGGCTATGCGGCCATCGCCGAGGTGCCGCCGGGCGGGCATTTCTTCGCCGCGGCGCACACCATGGCGCGCTACCGCACCGCGTTCTACGAGCCGATGATCGCGGACTGGTCGAACTTCGGCAGCTGGACCGAGCGCGGCTCGCTCACCTCCACCGACCGCGCGCACGCCAGGTGGAAGCAGGTCCTCGCGGAATTCAGCGCGCCGCCGCACGCAGCCGCCTGCGCCGAGGCGCTCGATGAGCTCATCGCCCGCCGCACCGCCGAGGGCGGGGCGCCGCCTGTTGCCTGATGCGCTGATCCGAAGCCACAGGGAGGTGCCCCGCCGCCGCAGGGGGCGGAGACTGGGGCAAAAAACCGAGCTTTTTGCCCCCGGGGCGCTGGGCCGGGCAGGGTGCGACGCATGCGTCGCACGGGTGGCCATGGATGGACACCCGGGCTTGCGCGGAGCAAGGATTGCGCAGCGCAATGCCGGATCCAGCGCTCAATCAGCGGCGCGCCGCTCGTCCTCGAGCACGTGGCGGGCCGACACGAAATAGTGCCATGCCGCCCAGAAGCCGGTGGGCACGAGACACAGCATGGCGAGCCGGAGCGACTCGGCGTCGGGGACGTGGTGCGGCGCAAACCAGTCGCTCAGCCACCCGACCATCTGCGGCGCGATGATGAGATTGCCCACGTTGGCCGTGAAGAGCACGGTGGCGCAGTACACCGCCCGCATGCCCGGCCGCGCCAGGTTGTTCAGGATGCCGAAGCCGGGGCCGATGTAGACGTAGATGGACGGAATGTAGAGCCAGAAGAGCGCGCGGGTGAGCGCCAGGGAATGGGTGGAATAGATGACGGCCGTGACGAGGGTGGCGAGGGCAACGTTGATGCCGACCAGGCGCAGGATCCGTGGCTCGCTCGAGAGACACGGCCGGGAAAGGAGCCAGGTGCTGCCGATCATCGCGAGGCTGCCGCCGATGAGGTGGACGGGGCCGAGCATCGCGCCGGCCTGATCGACATTGAGCCCGTAGCTGCGCATCAGGAAAGCGGGCGTCCACCACATGAGGCCCCAGCCCCAGAGCGCGACCACCGAGCTGCCGATGATCAGATGCACCGCGGAAGGCTGGCGCAGCATGAAGCGCATCGTCTCGAGGAAGGGCGGGGCGGCATGACGATCCCTGGCCTCATCGAGCGCGCCCCGGGCCGGCTCGCGGATCGTGAGGAGCACGAGGGCGCCGATCACGATGCCCGGTATGCCGAGGGCGAGGAACATCGTGCGCCATCCGAACCGATAGGCGATCGCCCCCGCCACCTGCGAGCCGAGCCAGGCGCCGATCGGCGCGCCGAGCGAGAACACCTGCAGCGCCATCGGCCGGCGTGCCGCCGGGAAGTAGTCCGACAGCATCGAGTTGGCGCCCGGTGTGCCGCCGGCCTCGCCGACGCCGACACCGATGCGCGCGCAGAGGAGCTGCCAGTAATTGCGCGCCAGGCCCGTGGCGACCGTGAGCGCGGACCATGCGATGAGACAGGCGCCGATGATGGCGCGGCGGCTCTTGCGGTCTATCAGCCAGGAGAGCGGAAATCCGAAGATGACATAGAAGATCGCGAGCGATACGCCGGTGAGAAAGGCGATGTTGGCATCGGATAGATGCAGCTCCCTGCGGATCGGCTCGAGCACGGTGGAGATCGAGTAACGGTCACAGATGCTGAGCGTGTAGACCACGCACATCGTGATCGCGACGTACCAGCGCTCCGCGAGCGAGGCGGTATCGGGCACCGGGCGGTGCTCGGCAGGCGCCGCTTCGGGCCCGATGTCGGTGCGCGCTTCGCTCACTCGGTCTCCGGCGTGGAGCATTCGGCGAGAGCGGAGGTCGTTTCGCGCGCGCGCGCCGGCCTCGACACATGGCCGCGATCCGAGGCGCCGGCGTCCTCGAGAATGAGATCGGCTGCCTTCTCGGCCACCATGAGCGTCGGCGCGTTGATGTTTCCGGAGGTTACGGTCGGGAAGACGGACGCGTCGACGACGCGAAGGTTCGCGACGCCGTGCACGCGCAGACGCGGATCGACCACGGAAGCCGTGGCATCCGGGCCCATCGCGCAGGTGCCGCACGGGTGGAAGACGGAGCCCGCGCGGCGGCGGAAGTCCTGAAGCACTTCCGCGTCGGAGCGGACGCCCTCGCCGGGAAGCAGCTCCGACTCGATCACGGCGGCGAGCGGCCTCGCGGCCGATATCCGGCGCAGCATACGCGACCCTTCATACACGTCCGCCACGTCCTCGGGCGTCGACAGGCTGTTGGGTGCGATCGCGGGGCTCGCCAGCGGGTCCGGACTGCGCAGGTGCACGCTGCCGCGGCTCGTCGGGCGGCAGGTGTTGAAAGACATGAGAAAGCCCGGGAAAGGGTCGGGATTGAGCAGGCGGCGGCTCTGGCCGCTGGTCGTCGTGCTGTAGCTCGCGGGATTGAAGTAGATGTGCAGGTTGGGGCGGGCGAGCTGCGGGCGGCTGCGCACGAACGCGCCGGCCTGGTTGACGCTCATCGAGAGCGGTCCGTCCCGGCGCAGCGCATAGCGCAGGGCGGCGCGCGCCTTGCCGAGGAAGGATGCAAGCTCGTCGTTGAGCGTCGGCACCTTCGAGCGGTAGAAATACGATACGCAGAGGTGGTCCTGCAGGCCCCGCCCGACCCCGGGGAGCGCCGCGACCACCGGGATCTCGAGCCGGCGCAGCAGCTCCGGATCGCCCACTCCCGAAAGCTCGAGCAGCTGCGGTGAGCCGATCGCCCCGGCCGAGAGCAGCACCTCCCGGCGGGCGGTCGCGCTCAGCCGCGATCCGCCCCGCAGGTATTGCACGCCGGTGGCTGCGGTCCCGCAGAAGAGCACCCGGTTGACGCGCGCTCCGGTCACCACCTCGAGGTTGCGGCGGCGCAACACCGGTCGCAGATACGCGCTCGCGCTCGAGACGCGCACGCCACCGCGGATCGTGACATGCCAGAGGCCCGCGCCCTCGGTCTGGGCGCCATTGAAGTCGCGCGTCAACGCGATCCCCGCCTCGGAGCAGGCCTCGAGAAAGGTTCTGCAGAGCGGATGGACGGAGGCGGATGGGTCGTGGACGTGTACCGGACCACCGGCGCCGTGATACTCCGAGACGCCCCACGCGTGATCCTCCAGCTTGCGGAAGTACGGCAATACGTCCTGCCACGCCCACCCGGGATTTCCCGCGCGGTGCCAGTCCTCGTAATCTGATGGTTGGCCGCGCACGAAGAGCATGGCATTGATCGAGCTCGAGCCGCCGAGCACCTTGCCGCGCGGCCAGAAAGGCGCGCGGTTGTCGAGTGCGGGCTCGGGCTCAGCCTGGTACATCCAGTTGTAACGCGGGTCGGTGAACGTGCGCGCGTAGCCGACCGGCACGCGGATCCAGGGACTGGCATCGCTGCCGCCGGCCTCGAGGAGCAGCACCCGATGCCGGCCGCTCGCGCTGAGACGGTTCGCGAGCACGCAGCCGGCCGAGCCGGCCCCGACGATTATGTAGTCGAATTCCCCCATCGATCGTGGCAGCATAGCTCGCCTCGGGCCGGAGCGGACCCGCGGCCGCATGCCTTTTTCCGATGGGGCCATAGAAATTCTCGGCTTTCGCGCCGTGGGAGCGTGTGGAAGCCTTGTACGAGCTCGACCCGCGGGGTGTCGTAAATCCGCAATACGCGCGTCGCGAACTCACAAGCCGCGCCGCCGCGATTACGCGAGCATCGACCACAATGCCGGGCGATGGGGCGCGCGGCGAGCCAGGGGGGTGGCAGACCGACCACCGGGATGACAACAAATTCGCAAGCCGAGGTCATCGAATGAAACCGAACCACAAGCTGTCGCGCACGATTGCCGCCATTCTGAGCGCCTCGGCCGCACATGCCGTGCTGGCCGCTGACGCCGCTCAAACGGCAATTGCGACGGGCGGCCCGAACGCCGACACCCTGCAGACGGTGATCGTGACCGCGCAGCGCCGGGCGCAGAACATCCAGGACGTGCCGATCACCATCCAGGCGATGACCGGCAAGACGCTGCAGAACCTGAACGTGCAGACCTTCGCGGACTACGTGAAGTATCTGCCGAACGTCAGCACCGGGTCTCAGGGCCCGGGCATGGGGACGCTCTTCATGCGCGGCCTCTCCACCGGCGTCCTCGGAACGCAGGGCCAGGGCTCCGTCGGCCTCTTCCCGAACGTCGCCGTCTACCTCGATGACCAGTCGGAGCTGCTGCCGGGCCGCGACCTCGACGTCTACGCGGTGGACCTGGAGCGCATCGAAGTCCTCGAGGGTCCCCAGGGGACGCTATTCGGCGCCGGCGCCCAGGCGGGCGTGGTGCGCTTCATCACCAACAAGCCGAAGCTCGACACCTTCGAGGTCGACGTCCATGCCGGCTACGGTGTCACCGCGCACGGCGATCCGAACACGAATGTCAACGCGACGTTCAACTTCCCGCTGATTCACGACAAGCTGGCGGGGCGCGTGGTGGTGTTCAACGACCGCCGCGGCGGCTACATCGACAACCAGCCGGCGTACTTCGCGCGCGGCGGACAGGACCTCGGGCTCGCCGACTCCAACGGCGGCGTGGTGCCGGCCGACAGCGTGGTGATCAACAACTACCAGATCGCCGCCAACAACATCAATCCGCTGACCTACAACGGCATCCGCGGCTCGCTGCTCTTCAAGATCAATGACGACTGGAGCGTGCTGCTCAGCCAGATGTACCAGAACATGGACGCGCAGGGCGTTTTCTACGAAATGCCCTTCGGCAGCGAGGGCGCGGGGCTCACGAATCCGGGCGGCGTGCCCATCGGCGGACAGCCGCTGCCGACGCTGTCGGTGAACCTGTTCAATCCCTCGTTCGACAAGGACAAGTTCGAGAACACCTCGCTGCAGATCAAGGGCAAGGTCGGACCGCTG
Organism: Steroidobacteraceae bacterium; assembly: GCA_035545455.1. Classification (GTDB taxonomy): domain Bacteria; phylum Pseudomonadota; class Gammaproteobacteria; order Steroidobacterales; family Steroidobacteraceae; genus 13-2-20CM-66-19. Next base: position 644 of record DASZYK010000210.1, on the reverse strand, counting down.
GACCTCGTCTACTCGGGCTCCTACCTCGACCGCAACATCGACCAGGTCCTCGACTACACCAACTACGCGCGCGGCCGGTACGGCTACTACTACCAGTGCACGGGCGTCTCCTACAGCTCCACGCCGGGCAACGGCGGCGCCAATGCCAAGTGCTACTCGCCGAGCTCGGTGTGGAGCGACACCGAGAGGGACACGCACGTCAGCCAGGAGCTGCGCCTGAGCACGCCGCAGGACTGGCGCCTGCGGGGGCTCGTGGGCCTCTTCTACGAGGACTACAAGGTCTACGACGACACGGAGTGGATGTACAAGAGCGTGCCGAACTGCGCGCCCGGCGGCCCCACTTCCAACTGCTTCCTGCCCATCCAGCCGTGGCCGGGGAACCCGACCAACCGGCCCGGACTGCGCAATCCGAGCACGGGCTTCTTCGACGACTTCCAGCGCACCTTCATCCAGAAGGCGGCGTACACGTCGGTGTCATTCGACGTCGTTCCGCACAAGCTGACGATCACGGGCGGCGTACGCTATTTCCACATGTACAACTCGGAGCTCGGCGGCAACGTCGGCAGCTTCTTCTGCAAGATCTTCGGTACGGCGACGTTCTTCGGAGCCTGCGGCACGAACGGATATCCCGATGGTGCGAAGTC
>DASZYK010000209.1:0-5979 GCA_035545455.1 Steroidobacteraceae bacterium | reverse complement strand
AGTGCAGTGGCCTACTCGCAGGCACGCGCCGGCACACTTCTTGACGTCTTCAGCGCGAGACTCCGGCCGCGATAAATCAAATACTTGCGAAATAGCCTATGGTGCGTGTCGGAGTCGCGGCGAGCACGCACTACGACTTTTAATCCGCTGGTCGACGGTTCGATTCCGTCACGCCCCAGTTTTCTCTCAGGATCCACGTCCCGGGCAGGGCCGGTGCAGGTAGCGGCCGCGCGGTGCTCCGATGACCTTGCCGTCCTGGTAGATGCAATCGCCCCGCAGGTATGTCGACATGACTGTTGCGGAGAGCTCGAGCCCCTCGAAGGGCGTATAGCCCTGTCCCGACTCGGACTCGGCGGCGCGCACTACGAACGAGCGGTCGGGATCGACCAGGACCAGGTCCGCGTCGAATCCGGGCGCGATGTCCCCCTTCTGCAGCAGGCCGAAGCGCTGCGCCGGGTTCCAGGATGTGAGCTCCGCGATGCGGTTGTAGGAGAGCCCGCGTCTGCGGCCTTCGGTCATGAGCGCCGACAACAGGTACTCGGTGCCGCCGAAGCCGGATTTGGCGAGGAACACATCGCCGGGCCGGCTGCCGTCCACCTTCATCTCGTGCCGGCAGCAGGCGTGATCGCTGCAGACCCAGTCGATCCTGCCTTCCAGGAGGCTCTTCCAGAGAAACTCGACATCCTCCCGCGAGCGGATCGGCGGGTTCACCTTGGCCAGCACGCCGGTCTTCACGTCGTAGTCGATGCAGAGGTGCGCGATCGTCACTTCGCGGCGGAAGTCGATCTGCGGAAATGCGGTCTGCATGGCGAGCGCCGCCTCCACCGCCTTGCGCGAGGAGAGGTGCAGGAGATTGATGTTGAGACATTCCGTCTCCTGCGCGAGGTAGGAGGCGATCGTGATCGCGAGTCCCTCCGAGTGCGGCGGGCGGGCCGCGCTGTAGGCCCTGAGGCCGGTGAGGCGGCCCTCCTGCTGTACGAGTTTCGTGTAGGCCGCCATGATCTCGGCGGTCTCGCAGTGCATGCTCAGGCTGATGTAAGGCCGCCGCTGGGGAAACCTCTCCATCGCCCGCCTGATGCCGCGCATCACGAACTCGAAATGCGCGAGGTCGTATTTCTCCTCCGGCCCGATCATGAGGAAGTCATGCTGATGTCCGGAGGCTCCGTGCAGCCCGTAACCGCCGTAAAACATGAAGATCTTGAAGGACGTGACGCCGTATTTCTCGATCAGCATCTCGATCTCGCCGATCTCCTGGCCATCCATGGGGGCGAGGTGGTACGCGTAATCCACGTGGAAGCGGCCGCCCGACAGCTCGAGGAGCTCGGGGAAGAGCTCGGCGTACGGGCCGCCCCTGTTCATGTAGTACTGTCCGGAGCGGAAGTAGTTCAGGCTCGAGGTGACCCCGCCCTGTGCCGCGGCGCGGCTCTCCCTGAGCGCATCCTCCGCGATCGGGTTGTAGATGCCGGTGTGCATGTGCGCATCGACGAGCCCCGGAAATCCGAGCATTCCCTTCGCATCGGTGACGGCGGCAGCCTCCTCGGCGGCGAGCTGCGGCCCGATCGCGGCGAACCGGCCGTCCTTGACGGCAATGTGCTGCAGGGAGATCTCGCTCGAGTTGGGACGCACCACGCGTACGTTGCGGATCAGGAGATCGAATTTCTCGTGTGCCATCGATACCGGGCCTCCGGAACGCTGAATCATTCACTCTCCCGGTGGCTACCGGGGGTGGCTGGGCCGAGGTCGTACGCCCAGGGGCGCCTCAGCCGGTCGGCGGCCTGAAAGGCCGCGATTCGGTCATTGAATCTCAGTGTCTGCTCGATCTCGCCGAGTCCCGAGAGCAAGGCTTCGCGCGCATCGGCCGCGATCTCGAAAGGCCACGAACGGGCGCCCGCGGCGACGCGCTGAGTCACGAGACTGACGGACGGCCGATGCCGCTGCGGGTCCGCGCTCACCCACTCGGCAAGCTGCGCGATCGCGTGGCGCGCGAGGCAGGCAGGCAGCACGCCGTTGCGCACGCAGTTGCGCTGAAAGATGGGGCTGAACGATGGCGTGAGCAGTGCGCGGAAACCGTACTCCGCGAGCGCCCAGACCGCCTGCTCGCGGCTCGATCCGCAGCCGAAGTTCTCTCCGGCGATCAGGATTCGCGCGCCGCGAAATTCGGGGTCGTTCAGCGCGAAGCCGGGGTCCGGTGTGCGCCCCTCGCCGGGCAGATAGCGCCAGTTGGCGAAGAGGCCGTCGGCGAGCCCGGTCTTCGCCACGGCGCGGATCTCGCGCGAGGGGATGATCGCATCGGTATCGATGTTGTCGCGCAGGAGTACCGCCGCGACCGCCGTCAATTCGGTGAAGGGCTGCGGCATCGACTCACCTCTGGCCGGTGCGCGGGTCGGCGATGTGGCCGGCGATCGCCGAAGCCGCCACGGTCTCCGGGCTCGCCAGATGGGTGCGGGTCTGCGGTCCCTGGCGGCCCTCGAAGTTGCGGTTGGTCGAGCTCACCACCCGCTGGCCGGGGGCGAAGCTTTCCCCGCCCGCGAAGAAGCACATGGAGCAGCCGGACTCGCGCCATTCGAAGCCGGCACGCTCGAACACCGACGCCAGGCCTTCGGCTTCCGCGAGCCGCTTCACCTGAGTGGAGCCCGGAACGCAGATCGCGCGCACACCCGGTGCCACTCTCCGGCCTTTGAGCAGCGCAGCCGCGCGGCGCAGGTCGCTCAGCCGGCTGTTGGTGCAGGCGCCAATGAACGCGCCGTCGATCGGCAGCCCCGCAAGCGCTCGCCCCTGCTCGAGACCCATGTAGGACAGCGCTCGCTCGTACGCCTGCCGGCTCAGGCGGCCCGACACCGCCTGATAGTCGGGGACGCTGCCATCGATCGGCAGAGCGTCCTGCGGATTGGTTCCCCAGGTGATCATGGGCCGCACCTCGGACGCGTCCAGATGAATCTCCAGATCGAATCGGGCGTCCGGGTCGCTCCGCAGCTCCTGCCATTGACTGGCGGCGCGCTCGAATCGTTCGCCGGGCGGAGCAAACGGGCGTCCGCGCAGGTACGCGAAGGTCTGCTCGTCAGGAGCAATGATCGCGGCGAATGCCGAGAGCTCCGTCGCCATGTTGCAAAGGGTCATGCGGGCCTCGAGATCGAGCCTGCGTACGGCGGGCCCCGCGAACTCGACCACGAACCCCCTGGCGCCGCTCGCCCCGTGCATGCCGATGAGGTGCAGCGCGAGGTCTTTCGCGGTGACACCCGCTTGCAGCGTGCCGTCGATGAAGACGCGCAGCGTCTTCGGCTTGGGAATGCGCAACGTCTGAGTCGCGAGCGCATGCTCGGCGTCGCTCGAGCCGATTCCCCAGGCGAGCGCGCCGATGGCCCCCTGGGTGCCCGTGTGGCTGTCCGGACAGACGAGGGTCAGGCCGGGCAGGACGATGCCGAGCTCCGGGCCAATGACATGCACGATACCCTGGCGTGGGTCGTCGGTGTCGAACAGGTGGATGCCTGCGGCGCGAGCCTCGCGGCGCGTCACCTCGATGAAGGGATTACCGGCCCTGTCGGCGGCGCCCGGGTTACGGCTTCCGGGACGGGTATCGATGACGTGGTCCATGGTGGCGAAGACGTGCGCCGGGTTCGCCACCCGGTGGCCGGACTGCCGCAGGCTCTGCAGCGCCACGCCTCCCGTACGCTCGTGCAGGAAGATCCGGTCGAGGAGCAGCAGCCCGCCGCCGGAGGTGTCGGCGATGAGATGCTCGTTCCATATCTTCTCGAACAGGGTCGCTGGCATTCCCGGAGCCCGTCAGGAGCAGGCTGCCATTGTATCGTTCGCCTGGGTAATTTGATATACGTATGTGACAAATTGACGAAGGACCGAAGTGCCGCCATCCGGCGCGGTGCGCCAGCGGGCCTCTCTCGCGGCCCGGCCGCGGTTGCCCTAGAATGGCCGCGGCGCGATCGAGGGCGGCGGCCGTTCGCGCCCGCGCGGCAAGTTGTAGTCAACGGGGGGCGCTCAGGCCAGGTATGCAACCGAGCAACAAGCGCGGGAACGCGCTCGACAGATCCGCGGCGATCCCGCTCTATCACCAGATATTCCTGCAGTTGCGCGACGAGATTCTGTCGGGGCAACGGCCCCATGGCTCGCCCATCGGCACCGAGAAGGAAATCTCGCTCGCCTACGACGTGTCGCGGATCACCGCCCGGCGCGCTCTCGCCGAGCTCGCGCAACATCATTTCGTGGCGCGCAAGCGCCGGGTCGGCACGACCGTCATCTACCGGCCGCCGGTGAAGCCGCTCGAGGCGAAGATGGATCAGGCGGTCGATTCACTGCTTCACTTCGGCCGTGTGACCCAGGTGCGGGTGCTCGGCCTGCACCGGGAGCCGGCGAGCGCCTGGGTGGCCGAGGCGATGCATCTCGGCGCGGGCGAGTGGGTGCTGCGGGCCGATCGCGTGCGCCTCCTGAACGACGAGCCGCTCGGCTACATCATCAGTTATGTGCCGATCGCTCTGGCCGATCACATCACCCGCAAGGGTCTTCTCCATACCCCGATTCTCAAGCTCATCAAGGGCGCCGGTCATCAGCTCGGCAAGGCGACGCAGACGGTGGCAGCCATGCTGGCGGACCCGCACCTCTGCGTCACCCTGGAGGTGGAGCCCCGCTCTGCCATCCTGCGCATCACCCGCTCCGTATTCGATCCGGCGGGCAGGCCGCTGCTGCTCACCATCGCCCACTATCGCTCCGATCGCTATCAGCTGCGCCTCGATCTGCAGCATTAAAGACTCAGGAGACGACTCCGCGACGGGCGAGCTCGGCGAATTCCTCGTCCGAGACGCCGAGCTCCGCAAGCACGGTGCGCGAGTCATCGCCGGCGCGCCGGGGATCGTTACGCAGCTGGCAGCGTAGCCCGTCGAGCTCGAGGGGAAGGGCAGGGAGCCTGGCGGACTTGCCGTCCGGCAGAGTCATCTCGAGCAGTCCCTGACCGGCGTTGAGCTGCTCGTCCTCGAGCAGATCCTCCGGTCGGGCGATTTTGGCCGCCGGCAGTCCGCACCGCTCGAGGCGGACCAGCAGCTCATCGCGCGGGTGCGCGGCAAAGACAGCTCGAATGCGCGGCAGAATCCTCTCGCGCTGGTCGATCCGCTGATTGTTCGTTGCAAGGGTCGGGTCGGCGGCGAAGTCGCCGAGACCGAAGGCCGCGCACAGCGACTGCCATTGCGCATCGCTCACCACGCCGACGAAGATCTGCTGAGCGTCGGCGGTGTCGAACACGTCGTACACCGCCCAGGCGGAAATGCGGGCCGGCATAGGTGCCGCGGCCTGGCCGGTCACCGCCAGCTGCGCGATGTGCTGACCGACGAGAAAGGCCGTGGTCTCGAACAGCGCACAGTCGACGCGTCCGCCCCGGCCTGAGCGGCGCCGCTGCTCGAGCAGCGCGAGGATGCCGATCACACCGAACATTCCTCCTGTCACGTCGATGACCGACGCTCCGGCACGCAGGGGACGGCCGGGAGGGCCCGTCATGTAGGCGAGGCCGCCCATCATCTGCGCCACCTCATCGAGCGCGGCGCGGTCCTGGTAGGGGCCGCTGAGGAAGCCCTTGGCGGCGCAGTAAATGAGCCGGGGGTTGTCCTGGGAGAGGGTTTCGTATCCCAGGCCGAGCCGCTCGAGCGTTCCGGGGCGGAAGTTCTCGATGACCACGTCCACGGACCGCGTCAGTTGTCGCGCGAGCCCAACACCCTCCGCGGTCTTGAGATTGATGCAAACGCTGCGCTTGTTGCGATTGTACATCGCAAAATAACCCGCCCCGGAGCCCTTGAGGCTGCGGGTGGGATCGCCGCCGGGCGGCTCGACGCGGATCACGTCGGCGCCGAGGTCGGCGAGGATGAGCCCGGCGGAGGGTCCCATGACCATGTGCGTGAATTCCACTACGCGGACCTCCGCCAGCGGCTGAGCGTCGTTCAGCATGTGCCTCCCCAGGCTGTTTCCCACCGTTTGCGCCGGCGC